>JASHUO010000634.1 GCA_030039975.1 Alphaproteobacteria bacterium | reverse complement strand
CAGCGCCTGGTCCGGATAAGTCTCCGGCCTCAGTATGGGAATGGGTTCGCCGATTCCGGCGTGTTTTCTCACCGCCTCCGCGGCCATGAGGCCGCTGACCACCGCGCCTTCGATTGTGACCACGTCGATAAACGTCCGGCAGTAGTCGCCGGCGATGAACACGTTGGGGATGCTGCACGCCGCCTCCGGCCGAAACTCCCACGTGCCGACGTCGTTGGTGAAAAGCTCTTCGCCGACGTTCGACTGCAGGGATGATCGCTCGCGATCGATATCGTCGTTCTTGCCGACGGGGTCGTAGTCGAACTCGATATAGTGCGACAGCTCTTCATAGAGCGCTTCTTTTATCGCGTCATAGTCGCGACCGCCGGTATACTCTGCCAGGACGCTGAAATCCGATGCGCAAACGTTCAGGAAGGTGGCGCCGTCCGATGCGGCTTGCTGCCATCGTTGCGAGTTGTCAAGAAAGGACAACCTATACTTCGACTCGAGAAGAATGGTGATCTCCCGGGGAATGTCACGAAGCTTGCGTTTGAAATAGAGGTTGAGCGTCGCCATCGGTTCGCTGCGAAGCTTGCGGACATTGCCGAGCTCGGGCGCAACCCGGAGAATGTCGAGGTCGACGAGACGCGACAGGGCTCCGGGCGGAATGGCCAAGATCACGTCGCCGGAAATCGGCTCCAGGCGGTTCGCCTTCCGGTTATCCCGCCGACGACCCGACATGGTGATCGTCGGGGACTCGCGGAGTTCGGCGATCTCGAGAGCGGTCACCGCCCCGTCCCTCAGGTGAATCTTCTCGACACTCGTCAAGGTGCGAATGCGAATCGCGGCATGACCGCCGCGCGCCCGGTTCTCGGCGGCGACGTCGTGCAGGTGCTTCTGGATGGGCTCGAATAGATACTGCTGGGTATTGCCCTTCAACAGCCACATCATCGGATCGGGGTTGCGGAATCCGTAGCGGAGAAAATTCCGGTAGCTGCTCAGGGAGGCGAGGTAGGTCGGGATTGCAAACGCCATGGCCAGGGTCTCGCCGTGCAAAGCGATCGACCGGTTGGTGGCATAGGGTCTGGTTGCGACCAGGCTGTGGACGGTGCTCGTATCCTGGCGATGACGATACGTCGACCGCGTTCCCAGGAGGTCGATGAGCGAATAGCTGTAGAGCAACATATCGAGCGGCGGCTCCACGCCGGAGAAGATATTTTTCCAAAAAGAACCGGCCGCGCCGACATTGACGAGTCGCAGCGGTTTGTTGCCTCTGCCCGGCCGAAGATGAGCGAGACGCGTTTCCGGCGCGAAGTGATCGAAAATGCCGACGTCGCGGACGATCTGCCAAAAGTTCCGGTACCAGTTCGTGTACATATGATAGGAGTGCTCGTGGTAATCGGCCGTGTAGCGGCCGTCATGCGTGTGGGCGCCTAGCTTGCCCCCGATGAAGTCGTCTTGCTCCAACAGGGTGACGTCGAAGCCGCGCTCAACGAGCCGCAGCGCGGCGGACAAGCCTGCGATTCCTGCACCGACGATGGTCACTTGCGCCATGCTCAGCTCCCTGAAGCACGACCGAAGTCGCGATACTAGACCGTCCCCTCGTCGAGTGGTACTGATCGATCCCCGGGCGCAATCTCGGCCCTCACAGCAGGGCGAGCCACCGCCGGGGTCTTTGGCGGGCGCCGCCGAGCGGAGAGAAGGCATGGAAGGCAGAACGCAATCGATGCTCAGGACGCTGGCGCAAGTCGAGCTCGCTGGCGCACTCGCTGCCGCTGGCGCGGTGGGGCGCCACGTCGAGCTTTCCCTCCGTCAAGCCGAGAGCCTCGCCGAGAAGCTTCTTACCGTCGCGGACGGCTCGCTCGGGCGAGGAGCCGCGGGATGGAACGGGCTTTTCGCCGAGGCTGCCGTGGAATACCGCGACTATGTGCGCGAGCTCGCCGCGTCGCCCGGCTTGGTCGCGATGAGTTTTCTTGAGCATCTCGACAGGCTTCGGACAGCGCGCCAACCGCTCGATCGATCGGGCAGCAACGCCGATGCCGGCGCGCCGAAGCGTTGACGGGCCGAGACGTCGGCAACGCTACTGTCGCTCTATTGCTGCTTCTCGATCGAACAGGGAAGACGCGCCGTAATTTTCCGGCGGTCCGGCTCCCGCTTCACCCAGCGTGTCGAGCAGCGCTTTCGCTTGCTTCATGTCGAGGGTGTCGAAACCTTGCGTGAAACCACCGTAGACGGCTGCGAGCAGATCGCGCGCTTGGCGGCGCCGCCCGGCATCCCGCCAGCACTGTGCCCGGTTTGTCGCGGCCCGCAGTTCCCATAACTTCGCCTCCTGGCGGCGCCCCGTTTCGAGCGCGCGGTCGAACGCGCCCTCGATCTCGCTCGGTTCTGCGCCCTTCGCCGACAGCGCGACAGCGCGCAGGCGATGCAGCTCCGCTTCCGCGTAGCGCTGTTCCAGCTCTCGCATCAGCGCTTCGGCCTCGTCCAAGCGCCGCAGCGCCTGATCGTATTGGCGGGCCTCGATCAATAGTGCGGCCTGCCGCGTGAGATAGAACGGCGCCCAAAAGTTCACACGGAATTTCCGGCCTTCCGACGCGGCTGCGTCCATACGTGCGAGCCCCGCATCGATCGCTCCGGGGTTCGCCTTCGCCTGCGCCCAACCCAGCCAAGTCTCGCAGTGCCAGCGCCAATACGGAATGTCCTTCCGGCGCAAGAACTCCAGGAACGCCGTACCCTCTCGCTCCACGGGTGCTGCTTCTCCGGCAACCATCTGCAACAGGAGGAGATGGACGTTCGCATAGGCTATCGTGGGGTGATGCCCCGCCTGCTTCGCTGTATTCAAGGCGCGGCGGCAGATGTTCAGCGCGTCTTCGGGCCGCCCGAGCTGCTGCACGGCGAGAGACATCATCGCCTCGATCATGGGCACCGGCAAAAAATTGTACTCGGCGACATGTGCGTCGTCATGACTGGGATCGATCCGGCTGAGCGCTCGCTCGAAATGCTCGAGAGCCGGACGAAGCTCGCCACGGAGCAGAAGTGCGTAGCCGCAGGTGCGAAGGCCCGAGACGACGGCATCGATATCGTCTGCTTTGCTGGCAAGGTCGATGAACCGTTGCACACCCTCAAGTTCGACACTGGTCGTTGCCCTCGCCACGTTCAATCTGCACTGCCAGCCGAACAGCGATAGATGCTTGGCGGTTTCCCCGAGCCGCTCGTCAAGCACCAATGCCCGCGCCGTGTTCGCTTCCATCTGAGGCGAAGCGTAGCCCTTTGTTGCGTAGAGCGGCGAACGCAGCCGCAGCCGCAGATCGAGCTCGCGCCGATCCCGTTCGCTGGTTTCCGGCAGCGTCGCCAGCGCTTCGAGCGCTGCGGCGAGGTGATTGGTGGCCTCCAGGTTGGCCGATCGGAGCAAAGCGCGCTCGCCCGCCTTCTCCCACCATTCGGCGGCCGATCGCGCGAGCCCCGCCTCGGCGAAATTGCGTGCGACGACTTCCGGCTGGGCCTTGGCTATTTCAGGGAACTGCTCCGTCAATGCGCGCGCGATCCGGGCATGCAACTCCGGTCGCTGGCTGCGAAGCAGCGTATTGTAGGCGGCATCTTGCACCAATGCGTGCTTGAAGACGTAGCTGGCTTGGGTCGAGGGATGACGCTCATGGATCACCTCGCCCTCCACGAGCAGCGCCAGTGCATTGCCCAACGCAGCACTGCCAAAGGGGGCGACGGCGGCAAGCAGAGCATAGGAGAACTCGCGGCCGATCGCGGCGGCGATTTGCGCCACCTCCTTCATCGGGGCGAGGCGATCAAGGCGGGCCAGCAGCGCGTCTTGCAATGTCGTCGGGACGGCGAGCTCGGGCGGCGTCCCTTTCAACGCGGACCGGTCCGGCTCCTCGTGCAGCAGCGCGCCGTGGAGAACCGTCGTGGTCAACTCTTCGATGAACAGCGGCACCCCATCTGCCTTCGCAACGATCTGGTCGACCACCTCAGGCGGCAGCGGCTTGCCGCCGGCGGTATGATTAATCAAGGCCACGGTCTGTTGCCGCCCTAGGCGATTGAGGGTGAGGCTGGTGACGTGCGCGTGTTCGGTCCAGCTTTGCTTGAAGTCGGGCCGATGCGTCATGAGGAGCAGCACCGCGCTGGTTTCGACCTGGTCAATGCACAGGGCGACAAACTCCCGTGTCGTCGGGTCGATCCACTGCGCATCTTCCAAGATGATGAGCAAGGGTGTGCGCTTGGCGATGGCGAGGAGCCAGGCGAGCAACGCGTCGAGGGTCTGTTGCTTGAGTTCTTGCGGCGTGAGATTGAGCGGGGGATAGCGGGTGGGCGCGGGAATCCACAGCAGCGCCGCAAACAGTGGGAGCAGGGGCGTTATCTCATCGCCGGCTTGGGCCAGCATGCGCTCGAGCCGTTCAAGCCTGATTTCGGGCGGTTGGCCCGGCGCGAGACCCGCGGCATGTTCAAGGTATACGGTTATCGGGTGCAATGCGGCATTGGTATGGAACGGCGAGCACTGGAAGCGCAGCACGGCATGCGGCTCGTCGTCGACGCGACTATCGAGAGCGCAGGCGATTCGCGATTTGCCGATGCCGGGCGGACCCGAAAGGAGGACGACCTGCCCTTCGCCCGCCCGAGCCAGCTCCCATCGCTCGAGGAGAAGCGCAACCTCCGCGTCCCGGCCGAGCATGGCCCTTGGTCTTGCGCCGCGTACGGCCTCAAATCGGCTCGCCACATTGCGCTCGGAGAGCACACGCCAGGCGTGGACGGGGCTCGCAATCCCCTTGAGCTCGTGGAAACCGAAATCTTCGAGCTCGAACAATTGTCCGAGAAGCCGCATCGCGCTGTCGGACAAGATCACGGTGTCCGGCGTTGCGACTTCTTGCAATCGAAAAGCAAGATTCGGGGCATCGCCGCTTACCGATGCGTCCGGCGTCACGCGGTCGCCCGGGAGATGACCCACCACCACGAGGCCCCTCGCGATGCCGACTCTTATGCGCAGCGCGATGTCAGGACGCGGCTGCAGCTTGCGTACGGTTTCGACCAGCTGCAGGCCGGCGCGGGCTGCACGCTCGACCGCATCTTCCTGCGCGTGCGGATAGCCGAAATAGGCCATCAATCCGTCGCCGAGATATTTGGCGATGCGTCCGCCGCACTTGACGATCAGTTCGGAACAGGCATCGAGATAGATGCCCATGATGTCGCGCAGGTCCTCAGGATCGAGGCGTCTCGAGAGCGCGGTCGAACCAACGAGGTCGCAGAACATGACTGTGAGCTCGCGACGCTCCGCTGGTATCCAAACGCTCGCGGTGCGATCTTCTGCGCGCTCGAGTTGCCGCGCCACGGCACGCGAGGCGCCTTCCGCCGCCGATCGCTGCGCTGTCAGAGCCGCGATCGCCTTGTGAAGCTTCTTGCGATGGCCCAAGGGCAGGCCGAAGCGCTCGAGTTCCTGCTCGGTCACTTCCAGCAACACGTCGCCATCGATCTCCTGCTCGGCAAATAACGACCGATACTCACCAAGGCCGAGCGCCTCGAGCCAAGTGCCGACGTCGAGGCCTTCGTTCGACATGGACGTCACCTCTCCGCTGGGACCTGACGCGGCAATTCGAGCCGGGCGGGTCAATCAGCCTAAAGCGCAGGGGTAGACGAAATGGTGCCTGCTACGCGAGTTGTCGCGATCGTCGCTGGGTTGTTTCCCGAAAAGGTGCGCCGTGGAATTAAAAGGCGTGAGAACTCGACGAGCTTTGCGGCGACAGGCTTTTCACTTGGCGACAAAGGTTGCGCGGTGTCTCTTGCGCGCCAGCAAAGCAATTGTCGCGACCATCGATCGTGGTGCAGACTCCGCTCACTCACCATTGGGCGAATCTATCGTCTCCGAGCGCAACTTTTACCATGTCACGAAGTCGGGGCGGGGTCCACAGCTTTCCACCCCAAACCGGGCATCGGGTGTGAGCGGCGTCACGTGGCAGGGCGGAGCTTCGCCTGCGGGAAAGTTATTGAAGGCGCGCGCTCGGCCGCCCGGGCTCGCGTGTCATGACCACAGCGATTTCCCGCGTCTCAGCCCTTGGCGCCCGCCATGGTGAGGCGGGCTGCCCTGCGAGCGCAGCGAAGGACCCGAGCGCATTTCCTCGATGGAAGCGGAATTGGGGTGGCGCCGTGCGTGGCCAGATTGGCCTGCACTACAGTTTTCGAGCGATCGATTTAGGTGACAGCCCCGATTTACCGCATCGCCGCTCAGGGTCGAGCCTGTAAGAGCGCCACGCGCGCAAATCTCTCTTCCGGGCCTTCGTATTGTCTGGTTGGAAAGTAGGCGATCAAACAGAAAGGGAGGCCCCGCATGCAGGTGCGCTTCCGAGGCCGGCGTCGGTCGACGCTTTGCGGCGCTCTGGCCGGACTGGCCGGGGTATTGATCGCAACCGCAACACTAGCCCAAGGGGGCAATTTCGAGACTTTCGGGCCGCGGCCCGTCGGCGATGTGGTGTCCCCAGACTTGCTCGCGGGGCCACACTATCGGCTCGCCCCGACCGTCCAGACCTCAAACTATCTCAATAATTTTGTTGTGTCGTCCGATTACGGCACCTTCGAAGCCCCGAGCGATGCGATGCTGCGCCGCTTGGTGCGCGAGATCCATGCTATCGCGGTCCTGCACGACATCACCCTGACCGATTCCTACGCGCAAGCCTTGAAGCAGGCGGCGCTGGGTCCGGTGCGCGGCGTCAAGGCGCTGGTCAACGAGCCCGTGGCAACGGTGAAAGCCGTGCCGGGCGCAGTGTTCAACATATTCTCCCGGGTCGGTCAGGGCATCAGCACGGCGACAAGCGGAGAAAAGACGCGCTACGAGGACACCGGGATGGCCCAGGCGCTGCAGATGTCGTCCTACAAGCGGGACTACGCCAAGCAGCTCGGGGTCGATCCCTATTCCAGCAATCCGGTTCTGCAGAAACAGCTCGATAGCGTCGCTTGGGCGGCGGCGGCCGGCGGACTGACCCTTGGTGCCGCGACCATGGCGAGCGGCTCGGAAGTGGTCGCCGGCCTTTCCTACGCGCGCAATCTCGACCAGGCGCGCGAGATCGTGGCGGCCGACCCACCCGCCGAGCTGATGCTTCGCGCCAAAGCAGCGTTGGACAAGATGGGCATCGACCGCCGCCTCAGGGACCGGTTCCTGGCGCAGAAGCAGTATTCGCCCCGGGCCAAAACCATCCTCGTCAGCGCGCTTGCCGGGATGCCGCAGACGACGGGAAAGGCCAACATGCTGGTGGTCGCGCTGGGCGCGCCCGATGAGGTGACGGCGATCTTCTACCAGCAGATGGCCGAGCTGCTCGATGGCTACGACGAGCGCGTCGCCCATATCTCGCGGCTCGAGCGCTATAACCGCTTGGTCGTCGCGCGCGACGTGAACGGCAAGGCGATCATTCTGGCGCCGCTCGACGATGTCATCTGGGACGAGCGGGCGGCTTCGGCGGCCACCGGGATCGCCAAGGCGTTGAAGTTGCAGCCTGGCGGCGATCACGTGCAATTCTGGATTACGGGCACGGCCTCGCCGCGCTTCAAGCAGGAGACGCAGCGGCTCGGCATCGGCGTCAGAGAGAGCGTCGGGCAGCAACTGCCGTTGCTCGATTAGGCTCGTCGCTCGCCCTCTGTCGTCTATTCCTCATCAGAGGGCAGCTCGGCCCCGACGTGTTGGCTGCGATAGGCTTTCAATGCCTGGCGGAGGGTCGGGAAGAGACGCTCTTCATGCTCCG
>JASHUO010000633.1 GCA_030039975.1 Alphaproteobacteria bacterium | reverse complement strand
GGCCCATGGCGAAGCCATGGGAGGGTGAGGGGGCTAAACCGCTTCCCGTTCCTCCACCGCATCGACGCGATCGGGATAGAACGCGAGGTGGTCCTTGATCGCGCTGACCGCGGCGAACGGCGCCTCATAGGTCCAGACGGCGTTCATCGAGCGCTGCCCGCCGGCCGGAATGCTGTAATAGGCGCAGTCGCCCTTGTAAGGACAATACGTCGCATGCTGGGTGCGCTCGAGCAAAGACATGTCGACATCCTTGCGCGGGATGTACTGCACCGGCGGATATGACGCCTCGCGCAAGGTCAGCGCCGCGCGCGTATCGGCGACGACACGGCCGCCGACCGAGACGACGACCCGCCCTCGGTTCCGCTCGATCGTGATGGGATGATCGGGTCCTGGAGTCTTCACCGGCTTCGACGTCATGGCTTCCCCTTCCTTTTCGCCTCATAGAGAGATGGCGTCGAAGCCCCGATTTGCCACCCCCGTCGCCCGAATCCCGGTGGTGGCAACCGACGGGCACGACATAACCCTACCTTTTGCCCTGGCGCCGAATTTTCTATATGACGGGCGCGTCCATGCCCTCGCCGATCCTTCCCGCCGCCTCAACCGCGACTTCGCCCGGCACCACCGACGGTCCGCTGCCGCTTTATCGCGCGCGGCTCGACAGCGGCGAGCTGCTGCCGGCGGGCTCGCAGCGCCTTGCCGTCGACAAGCTGCAGAGCCTCTGGCGCGCGCTCCTCAACTACAAGCCCAACAATGGCGAGCATGGCTGGCGGGCGCGGCTCGGCCTGGCGCCGGCGAGCCCGCCGCCGCCGCTGGGGCTCTATCTCTTCGGCGGCGTCGGCCGCGGCAAGAGCATGCTCATGGATATGTTCTTCGCCACCGCGCCGGTGGCGCGGAAGCGGCGCGTGCATTTCTATGCCTTCATGCTCGAGGTGCATGACCGCATCCATGCGCGCCGCGCGCAAAAGGGCGATCCGATCCTGCCGGTGGCGCAAGCGATCGCCCAAGAGGCGACCTTGCTCTGCTTCGACGAGTTCCAGGTCACCGACATCGCCGATGCGATGATCCTCGGCCGGCTCTTCACCGCGCTCTTCGACGCCGGCGTGGTCGTCGTCGCCACCTCGAACCGCGCGCCGGACGAGCTCTACAAGGATGGTTTGCAGCGCGAGCGCTTTTTGCCCTTCATCGATCTCCTCAAGGAGAAGCTCGACATCCTCGAGCTCGATGACGGCCGCGACTATCGCCTTGTGCGGTTCGTCGGGCGCCAGGTCTATTTCACGCCCGCCGACGACATGGCCTATCGCGCGCTCGAGCGCGCCTTCGCCGATCTCACCGACAATGCTTCGGCGTCGAGCAAGACGCTGCTGGTGCAGGCGCGCTTCGTCATCGTGCCGCGCGCCGCCAAGAACGTCGCCTGGTTCTCCTTCGTCGAGCTGTGCGGGCAGCCGCACGGACCGGCCGATTACCTCGCGCTCTGCCAGAACTTCCACAGCTTCATCGTCGAAGGCATTCCGCGGCTCGGTCGCGACCAGCGCAACGAGGCGGCGCGGTTCCGCATCTTCATCGATGCGCTGTACGAGGCGCGCGGCAATCTCATCTGCTCGGCCGAGGTGCCGCCGGCGCAGCTCTATACCGAAGGCGACGGCGCCTTCGAGTTCGCGCGCACCGTCTCGCGCATCATCGAAATGCAAACCGAGGAGTACATCGCGGGACGGCGGAGCTAAGGGATGGCATGTTCCAGGAGCCATAAAGAAAGGTCCTCGTCCTGAGCTTGTCGAAGGAATCATGTTCATGCAGCCGCACCCGCTTGCCCGGCGGATAAAATCGAGCTAAGACGCCGCCCGATTCTTGCAGACGACGAGGTCGTGGATGGCACGCAACAAGATCGCGCTGGTCGGCGCCGGGCAGATCGGCGGCACGCTGGCATTGCTCGCCGGGCTCAAGGAGCTGGGCGACGTCGTGCTCTTCGACATCATGGAAGGCATTCCTCAGGGCAAGGCGCTGGACATCGCCGAAGCCGCGCCAGTCGAAGGCTTCGATGCCAAAATCGGCGGCAGCAACGATTACTCCGTGATCAACGGCGCCGACGTCGTCATCGTCACCGCTGGATTTCCGCGCAAGCCCGGCATGAGCCGGGACGATCTCATCGGCAAGAACGCCGAAGTGGTCGCCACCGTCGGCCAGAACATCAAGAAGCACTGCCCCAACGCCTTCGTCATCACCATCACCAACCCGCTCGACGTGATGGTCTGGGTGATGCGCGAAGCCTGCGGCCGGCCGCATCACCGCGTCGTCGGCATGGCGGGCGTGCTCGACAGCGCGCGCTTCCGCCACTTCCTCGCCGAGGATATGGGCGTGTCGGTCGAGGACGTCACCGCCTTCGTGCTCGGCGGGCATGGCGACGACATGGTGCCGCTCATCCGCTATTCGACCGTGGCGGGCGTCCCCTTGCCCGACCTCATCAAGATGGGTTGGACCACGCAGGAGCGCATCGACAAGATCGTGCAGCGCACGCGCGGCGGCGGCGGCGAGATCGTCAATCTGTTGAAGACCGGCTCCGCTTTCTATGCGCCCGCCTCCTCGGCGATCGCCATGGCGGAATCCTATCTCCGCGACAAGAAGCGGGTGCTGCCGTGCGCTGCTTGGCTCACCGGCCAGTACGGCGTCAAGGACCTCTATGTCGGCGTGCCCGTGGTGATCGGCGCCAAGGGCGTCGAGCGCATCGTCGAGATCGGGCTCGACACGGCCGAGCGCGCCATGTTCGAGAAATCCGTCGCCTCGGTTCGCACCCTGGTTGAGGCGGCCAAGAAAATCCAGGCTGCGGCAAAAGCTTAAGCCACGCCGGAAGGGATCGGGCAGGGAGAGTCAGGCCGGTTTTGTAAACCTGACATGAACCATTGCCGGGCTAGGTTTTCGGCCGCCAAATCCCATCTCTAGGCGAGCCGGCACCGGCGGTAAGGGGGTGAACACCCTTTCGCGCCCGGCACTTACGGTCGGAACACCATGCCGCAACTGGATCAAGCCACATTTTTGAACGGCGCCAACGCCACCTTCATCGCCGAGCTCTATGCCCGCTGGCTCGAGGACCCGGCCGCGGTCGATGAGAGCTGGCGCAGCTTCTTCGGCGACCTGGCCGAGGAAGCGCCGGCCCTGCTCAAGGAGCTCGAAGGGCCGGGCTGGGGCCGCGAGCGCGGCCATGTCATCGCCAACGGCCATGGCAATGGCGAGGCCGCCGTCGCGGCCGCGCCGGTCGCGACGCCGCCGCTCCCGGGCGTCGCCCCGGAACGGGCGACGCTCGACGCGCTGCGCGCGCTGTCGCTGATCCGCGCCTATCGCGTGCGCGGCCATTTGCTCGCCGATCTCGATCCGCTGGGGCTGGTGCGGCTCGCCTCGCATCCCGATCTCGAGCCCTCGACCTACGGCTTCACCGAGGCCGATTACGACCGGCCGATCTTCGTCAACGGCGTGCTCGGCTTCGAGACCGCCACTTTGCGCGAGATCCTCGCTGCGCTGAAGGCGACCTATTGCGGGCATGTCGGCATCGAATACATGCACATGCAGGAGCTCGAGCAGCGCCAATGGATCCAGGCGCGCATCGAGGTGCCGCGCAATCAGACCGAGTTCACCCGCGAAGGCAAGCGCACCATTCTCGAGCGGCTGACCGTCGCCGAGATGCTGGAGCGCTTCCTCGATCGCCGCTACACCGGCACCAAGCGCTTCGGCCTCGAAGGCGGCGAAGCGCTCATCCCGGCGCTGGAGCAGGTGATCAAGCGCGGCGGTCAGCTCGGCATGAAGGAGCTGATGCTGGGCATGCCGCATCGCGGCCGGCTCAACGTGCTGACCAACGTCATGGGCAAGCCCTTCGCCGCGCTCTTCTCGGAGTTCCAGGGCAATCCGGCCAATCCCGCGGATGTGCAGGGCTCGGGCGACGTCAAATATCATCTCGGCACCTCGACCGACCGCGAGATGAACGACATTCGCGTGCATCTCTCGCTTACCGCCAACCCGTCCCATCTCGAAGCGGTGAACCCGGTGGTGCTCGGCAAAGTGCGCGCCAAGCAGCGCCAGCGCGGCGACACCGCGCGCGACGAGGTGGTCGGGCTGCTGATGCATGGCGATGCCGCTTTCGCCGGCCAGGGACTGGTGGCGGAATCGCTCGAGCTCTCCGAGCTCAAGGGCTACCGCACCGGCGGCACGATCCATGTCGTCGTGAACAACCAGATCGGCTTCACCACCAGCCCCTCTTACGCGCGCTCCAGCCCCTATCCCTCGGATATCGCCAAGAGCATCCAGGCGCCGATCTTCCATGTGAACGGCGACGATCCGGAAGCGGTGGTGCATGTCGCGCGCATCGCCACTGAGTTCCGCCACCGCTTCAAGAAGGACGTGATCGTCGATATCTTCTGCTACCGCCGCCACGGCCATAACGAGGCCGACGAGCCGGCCTTCACGCAGCCGATCATGTACCGCGCCATCGCCGAGCACGCGACGACGCGCCAGCTCTATGCCGAGCGCCTGATCAGCGAAGGCGTCGTCAGCGACACCGAGGCCGAGGCGATGGTGAGCGACTTCATGGCCTATCTCGACACACAGTTCGAAGCGGCGAAGAATTATCGGCCGAACAAGGCCGATTGGCTCGAAGGCGCCTGGAGCGGCATGAAGGTTGCTTCCGGCGATGCGCGGCGCGGCGAGACCGCGGTCGCGCTCGAGACGCTGAAAGAGGTCGGCCACGCCCTCGTCACCGTGCCCGAAGGCTTCAACCTCAACCGCAAGATCGCGCGCCAGCTCGAGGCGAAGAAGAAGGCGATCGAGAGCGGCGCCGGCATCGATTGGGCGACGGGCGAGGCGCTCGCTTTCGCCACCCTCTGCGCCGAAGGCACCGTGGTGCGGCTGAGTGGTCAGGATTCCGGCCGCGGCACCTTCTCGCAGCGCCACGCCGTGCTCGTCGATCAGGAGACCGAAGAGCGCTACGTGCCGGTGAACCATGTGCGCCAGGGCCAGGCGATGTTCGAGGTCATCGACAGCCCGCTCTCCGAGGCCGCCGTGCTCGGCTTCGAGTATGGCTACAGCCTCGCCGATCCGCATGCGCTCGTGCTGTGGGAGGCGCAGTTCGGCGATTTCGCCAATGGCGCCCAGGTGATCATCGACCAGTTCATCAGCTCGGGCGAGGCGAAATGGCTGCGCATGTCGGGCCTGGTTCTGCTGCTGCCGCACGGGTATGAGGGGCAGGGGCCGGAGCATTCCTCGGCGCGGCTGGAGCGCTTCCTGCAGCTCAGCGGCGAGGACAATCTCCAGGTCTGCAATCTCACCACCGCGGCCAATTATTTCCACGCGCTGCGCCGCCAGATGCGGCGCGACTTCCGCAAGCCGCTCGTCATCATGACGCCGAAATCGCTGCTGCGGCATCCCGAGGTGGTCTCGAACCTCGCCGAGATGGGGCCCGGCACCTTCTTCCGCCGCACCATCGACGAGGTCGATCCGCTGGTTGCCGACGACCGGGTGAAGCGCGTCGTGCTGTGCTCGGGCAAGGTCTATTACGATCTCCGCCAGGCGCGTCGCGAGCGCAAGATCCACGACGTCGCCATCGTGCGCATCGAGCAGCTGCATCCCTTCCCGGCGAAGGCGCTGGCGGACTCGATCGGCCGCTACCGCGCCGCCGACGTCTTCTGGTGCCAGGAGGAGCCGCAGAACATGGGCGCCTGGAACTTCGTCGATCGCCGGATCGAGCAAGTGCTGCTCGATCTCGGTGGCAAGTCGCGGCGGGCGCGGTATATCGGCCGGCCGGAAGCGGCGGCGACGGCGACCGGCCTCCTCAAGCGGCACAATGCCGAGCAGGCGAAGCTGGTGGACGAAGCGCTGTCGATCACCTGAGCCCGAGGAGCGCGAAGCAGCATGGCGACCGAGATCAAAGTGCCCGCGCTGGGCGAGTCGGTGAACGAAGCGACCGTCGCGCGCTGGCTCAAGAAGATCGGCGACACCGTCGCCATGGACGATCCGCTGGTCGAGCTCGAAACCGACAAGGTGACGCTCGAGGTGAACGCCCCGGCGGCCGGCACGCTCGCCGAGATCGCCGCGCCCGAAGGCGCCAATGTCGCCGTCGGCGCGGTGCTCGGCCGCATCGGCGAAGCCGCGGCGAAAGCGGCGGCGGCGAAGCCGGTTGCTTCCGCCGCCGTTGCTGCAAGCGAGGCCAAAGCGCCAGCTGCCGCGGCGTCAGCGGCCGCCGGCACGGTTGCCGTGCTCGAGCGCTCGGGGCCGGCGGTGCGCAAGCTCGTCGAAGAGAACCGGCTCGACGCCGCAGGGATCGCCGCCACCGGCAAGGACGGGCGGCTCACCAAGGGTGATGTGCTGGCGCATCTCGAGCGCGCGGCGCCGGCCGCCGCTGCTCCGGCAGCGAAGCCGACGCCAGCCGCGCCGCGGCCGCCGCGCGAGATCGGCGTGCGCGAAGAGCGGGTGCGCATGACGCGGCTCCGCCGCCGCATCGCCGAGCGCCTCAAGGAGGCGCAGAACAACGCCGCCATGCTCACCACCTTCAACGAGGCGGATATGAGCGAGGTGATGGCGTTGCGCGAGCGCTATCGCGACAGCTTCGAGAAGAAATACGGCGTGCGCCTCGGCTTCATGTCGATTTTCGTCAAGGCCTGCATCGTCGCGCTGAGGGAGCTCCCGGCGGTCAATGCCGAGATCGACGGCGAGGACATCATCTATAAGAACCATTACGACATCGGCGTTGCCGTCGGCACCGAGCAGGGGCTCGTCGTGCCGGTGCTGCGCGACGCCGATCAGCTCGGCTTCGCCGAGATCGAGAAGAAGATCGGCGATTTCGGCCGGCGCGCGCGCGACGGCAAGCTGGCGCTCGACGACCTGTCCGGCGGCACCTTCACCATCTCCAATGGCGGCATCTATGGCTCGCTGATGTCGACGCCGATCCTCAACCCGCCGCAATCCGGCATTCTCGGCATGCACAAGATCCAGAAGCGGCCGGTGGCGGTGGGCGATCGGATCGAGCTCCGGCCGATGATGTATCTCGCGCTGTCCTACGATCACCGCATCGTCGATGGCCGCGAAGCCGTCACCTTCCTGGTGCGCGTCAAGGAATGCGTCGAAAACCCCGAGCGCATGCTGTTCGACGTTTGAGTTTGATTCCCTCCGGCACCTTGCCCCTCCCCCCTTGAGGGGGAGGGTAGGGAGGGGGGTAACAGCCCGACACTGCTGAGAGAGCGAGAGACCCGATGGCCGAGCAAGCTTACGATGTCATCGT
>JASHUO010000632.1 GCA_030039975.1 Alphaproteobacteria bacterium | reverse complement strand
GGCCTCGTCGCGGCACGCGTCAAGCCCTACTACCTCCACCATCCCGACCTCGCGCGCGGCACCGCCGCGTTCCGGCCAAGCCTCGCCGAAGGCCGCGCGCTGATGCGCGAGCTCCGCGGCCGGGTCTCGGGTCTCTGTCAGCCGAGCTATGTGCTCGACCTGCCCGGCGGCCATGGCAAAGTGCCGGTCGGGCCCTGCTATGCCGTGCCGGAGTCGGGTGAGCAATGGCTGATCGAGGACCCCTGGGGTGGCCGCCATTCCTATCCGCCGCCATCTAAAGGCGAGTGAGCCGACCCGCCTTCAGCTCGCGCGGAGCCTGCGTCGATTAAGGTTAACTTATTGAAAATAAAAGTTATTGATCCCCTAGCGCACGCCGTGTAGACAAGACGTGGCGCCGCGGCGGGTTGTGTCGCGACGCGCGATGGAACCACCGGTTTCAACGCGTGTTGAGCCTGTGGCTCGAAACCGCTTGTTAATGCAGGCGTGTTGTCCTGTAATCCGGCCGACAGAGGTCGTCCATGCGCATTGCCCGTACCAATTTCGACCGTCAGGAGCAGCGGCGTGACCGCCGTTATGCGCTGCCCCCGCTCACGGTCGTCATCGGCGGGCAAGAATACGTCTCGGACAACTGGTCGCTGGGCGGGTTTCAGCTCACCGCCAAGCTGCCGCTCGCGATCGGTGCGGCGGTCACGGGCACCTTCCGGACGGATGGCAGCAAGGAGAGCTTCGCCTTCAGCGCCGAGCTGGTGCGAGAAGACCGCGAGGCCGGGTCGCTCGGCTTTCACTTCCATGAGCTTTCGCCCGCGGCGCTGACGCAGCTCGATCGCGCGCTGGCGCGGCGCCTGGTGTCACGGCGGCGCGTGTGAGCGGTAGACTTCGCCTCACCCTCGGCGGCGCCTTGGCGCTCGCCGCAGCCATCGCGGCGGGACCCGCCGTCGCGGCCGACCAGCTGCAGCCTTTCACCGTCAATGGCGGCACGATGGTCCGCGGCGGCGCGCCGATGCCGGAATTTCATTTGAATTTCCTGCTCGACAATCCCGGGCAGCAGGCGCTGCAGCTGCCGGGCAGCGAGGGTGACGTCGAAATCGCGCTGACATCGCCGAATACCGGCGTCTTCCATTTCCTGTTCTCGCCGCGGCCGCAATTCGGCTACGGCTATGACCGCCTCACCGGCGTCGATCGCGGCTTCGCCGGCCTGACCTGGAATCTCTTCGACAGCGGCTCGCTGTTCGGCAGCTTCGGCCTCGCCGGCAGCGTCGATGCCGGAGCGAACCCGCTCGGCAATGACCCGCTGCGCCACTCGCTGGAACAGCCCATGATGCTGCAGGGCGCTCTCGAATTCGGCTACCGGCTCGGCGATCAGCACAGCCTCTCGCTCCGACTCGATGAAAGCCACACGCCGGACCTGCGGTTCAACAACACCGAGACGTCCGACAGCCTGCGCCTGCGCTACGGCTTGAAGTTCTAAGCTCGTCCTCGCCAGTTCGGCTGCTATCCGCTTTCGCCCCTTGGGCAGCGGCGGGCTCTATCGCTATATCCTGACTTCGCGGATCGACGCAGGAGCAGGCGATGAGCACCACCAAGGCCGATGAGCGCAACGCCGACCAGATCGCCTATTGGAACGGGGCAGGCGGTCGGCATTGGGCCAGCCGGCAGGAACACCAGGATATCGTGCTGGCGCCGATCTTGACGGCGGCCCTCGCGCGCGCCGCGATCCGGCCCGGCGAGCGCGTGGTCGATATCGGTTGCGGCTGCGGCGCCAGCGCGATCGCGCTCGGCCGCCTGGTGGCGCCGGCCGGGCGGGTGCTCGGCCTCGACGTCTCGGGGCCGATGCTGGCGCGGGCGGCTGAGCGGCTGCCACCGGAGCTGCCGGTTGAGCTGGTGCAGGGCGACGCCACGACCTACGCCTTTGCGCCCGGGAACTTCGACCTGCTGTTCTCGCGCTTCGGCGTCATGTTCTTCGCCGAGCCGGCGCGCTCCTTCGCCAATCTGCGTCGCGCGTTGCGTCCCGGCGGCCGGCTCGCTTTTGCCTGTTGGCGGGCGCCGCGCGAGAACCCCTGGATGATGCTGCCGTTGCAAGCCGCCTATGAGCATGTGCCGCGGCTGCCGCAGCTCGGCCCCGAAGATCCCGGCCCCTTCTCTTTTGCCGATCCGGCGCGGCTCGAGCGCATCCTCGGCCAGGCCGGCTTCACCGCGATCGCGCTGGAGCCGTTCGACCTCGCCCTCGACATTGCCACCGGCAAAGGGCTCGACGCCGCGGTCAATGCCGCGCTGGAAATCGGCGCCACCAGCCGCGCCATCGACGGTCAGCCGCCCGCGGTTCTCGCCGCCGTCGCGCAATCGATCCGCAAGGCCTTGGCGCCGCATCAACAGGGCGGGGGAGTGCCGCTCGCTGGTGCGGTGTGGCTCGTTACGGCGAGCGGCGGGGAATAGGACGGTGAGGAGCGGCTCTCGCCCTTGCTTTGCAAGCGCTGACGCCGCCGTCGACGAGCGCTAACGCGCTCGCGACGGGCTGACGCCGCTCGCGACGAGCGCTATGCGCTCGCGCGGAGTTCGCACCAGACGGGAGTGTGGTCGGAGGCCTTGTCCTTGCCGCGCGGGCTCTTGTCGATATCGGCAGCGAGCAGCCGGTCGGCCGCTTGCGGCGACAGCAGCAGATGGTCGATGCGCAGCCCCTCGTCGCGATACCAGCGTCCTTGCTGATAATCCCAGAAGCTGTAGCGATGCGGCTCCTGATGGAAAACGCGAAAGGCGTCGGTGAGGCCGAGATTGAGCAGGGCGCGGAACTGGCGGCGCGATTCCGGCTGGCACAGCGCGTCGTCGCGGAAGAGGGCGGGATTGAAAACGTCGGCGTCGGTCGGGCAGACATTGTAATCGCCGGCGAGCACGAACGGGATCTCCTGGGCGAGAAGCGCCGCGGTGCGCGCCTTGAGCCGCGCCATCCAGGCGAGCTTGTAGGTGAATTTCTCGGTGCCGATGGGATTGCCGTTGGGGAGATAGAGCGAGGCGACGCGGATATCGCCGAACGTCCCCTCGATGTAACGCGCCTGCTCGTCGCCGGCATCGCCGGCGAGCCCTTTCGTCACATCGCGCGCCGGCTCGCGCGAGAGCAGCGCGACGCCATTATAGGTCTTCTGCCCGACGACCTCCGCGTGATAGCCAAGCCCTTTCAGCTCGAGCGCGGGGAAATCGGCGGCAAGGCATTTGATCTCCTGCAAGCAGACGACATCAGGCTTCACCGCTTCGAGCCAGCCGAGCAGGATCGGCAGCCGCACCTTGATCGAATTGACGTTGAAGGTGGCGATCTTCATCGGCCGCGTCGATGCTGACGCCGCGGCTGATGCCCCACCTCACCCCAACCCTCTCCGCCCCTGAGGGGCGGAGAGGGAGGGTGAGGTGGGGTCAGCCACGGAGGCGCGATCGCTGATGAGGCGCTCAGCCGATCGAAAACGAATTGCCGCAGCCGCAGGAGGAGGCGGCGTTGGGATTCTTCACCTGGAATGCGGCACCCATCATGTCTTCGACGAAATCGATTTCGGCGCCCTTCACCAGCTCGAGCGACACCGCGTCGATCACCAGCTCGACGCCGTCGCGGGCGAAGACCCTGTCATCGGGCTGCCGGTTGTCGTCGAAGCTGAAGCCGTATTGGAAACCGGAGCAGCCGCCGCCGGAAACCGCGAGCCGCAGAAAGGCGTTGGGCGCGTTCTCCTGCCGCTTCAGCTCGGTGACGCGCCGGGCGGCGCTCGCGCTCAAGCTGACGCCGCCGTCAGGGGGGATGCTGCCGCCATCGGACATCGCCGGGTCTCTCCTTGCCGAGCGCCGAGGCGGGCCCGGACCATGCCCTCTATGTAGTGAAATCACCGTCATTGTCAAACCGTTGCGGCGTTAACCATGACTTCCGACGGCGCCGCGCCAGCCGCCGCTTTACCGGCCGTTCATTTGCCAATAGAGGGCTTCAGCATTAGGTTTCCGCCATCATGTCGGTGCCGGCGCCGCTCGCCCCCTACGCCTCGCGCCCGGAGGAGAGCCGCGGCCGTCTCCATCCGGAAGAGGAGAGTGCGTCGCGCAGCGTTTTCCAGCGCGACCGCGACCGCATCATCCATTCGACCGCCTTCCGCCGCCTGCAATACAAGACCCAGGTCTTCATCTATCACGAGGGCGATCACTACCGCACGCGGCTGACGCATAGCCTCGAAGTGGCGCAGATCGCGCGCAGCATCAGCCGCTCGCTCGGCCTCAACGAGGATCTCGCCGAAGCGCTGGCGCTGGCGCATGATCTCGGCCACACACCCTTCGGCCATGCCGGCGAGGATGCGCTGGCGGCGGCGATGGAGCGCTTCGGCGGCTTCCGCCATAACGACCAGACGCTACGTATCCTGACCCGGCTGGAGCGGCGCTATGCCGGCTTCGACGGGCTCAACCTCACCTGGGAGACGCTCGAAGGCACGGTGAAGCATAACGGGCCGCTCGCGCCGCCGATCTCGAGCACCATCGCCGAGTATGTGGTGCGCCATGATCTCGAGCTGGCGACCTGGCCGAGCGCCGAGGCGCAGGTGGCAGCGATGTCGGACGATATCGCCTACAACAACCACGATCTCGATGACGGGCTGCGCGCCGGACTGTTCGCGCTGAGGCATCTTACCGACGTGCCGCTGGTCGGACCGATGCTCGCCGAGGTGCGCAAGCTCCATCCCGATATCGACGAGGGGCGGCTCATCCACGAATCGGTCCGCCGCTTGATCGACCGCATGGCCTCCGACCTCATCGCCGAAAGCAGTCGGCGCCTCGCGGCGTCTCGCATTCGCAGCGCTGCTGAAATCCGCGCTTTGGGCGCGCCGGTGGTGGCGTTCTCCGACGCCTTCAGCGGCGAGGCGAAAGGCTTGCGCGATTTCTTGTTCGAGCGCATGTATCGCCATTATCGCGTCAATCGCATGGCCTCGAAGGCCCGCCGCGTGGTTCAGGAGCTCTTCCAGCTCTTGTTGGCGGAGCCGGAATGCCTGCCGACCGAGTGGCGTCTCCAGGCCGCGGGCGCAGGCACGCCGGCAACCGCGCGACTCGTCGCCGATTACATTGCCGGCATGACCGATCGCTTTGCCCTCGACGAGCACCGCCGCTTATACGATAGATACGCGCCCTCGTGATGAACCTCTTCAGCCATTTCCGCGACATCGTCGTCGCCGAGCTCCAAGCGCTCGACCTTCCCGCCGGTCTCGATCTGAGCCGCGTTGCGGTCGAGCCGCCGCGCGATCCCGCGCATGGCGACATCGCCACCAACGCCGCGATGGTGCTGGCGAAGCCGGCGGGGCTGCAGCCGCGCGCGCTGGCGGAGCGCTTGGCCGAGCGCCTCCGCCGGCAAAGCGCCGTCACCGCCGCCGAGGTGGCGGGGCCCGGCTTCATCAACCTGCGGCTCGCCGACGGCTTCTGGCATGCTCGGCTCGCCGAGATCCTGCGCATCGGCCCGGCTTATGGCGATGCCAGGATCGGCGGCGGCCGCAAGGTCAATGTCGAATATGTCTCCGCCAATCCCACCGGGCCGATGCATGTCGGCCATGGCCGCGGCGCGGTGCTGGGCGACGCGCTCGCCGCGCTGCTCGCGAAGGCGGGGTACGAGGTCACGCGCGAATACTACCTCAACGATGCCGGCGCCCAGGTCGAGGCCTTGGCCTGGTCGGCCTATTTCCGCTACCTGCAGGCGCTCGGCGCCGAGATCGACGAGACCAGCTTCGCCGCCTTCCAGTATCAGGGCGACTATCTCGTTCCGGTGGGCGAGGCGCTCAAGGCGACCTATGGCGAACATCTTGCCGAGCGTGGTGCTGATGGCCGACTCGTCGGGAAACCGCTGGACGAATGGCTGCAGCCGGTGCGCGACTCGACCATCGCCGCGATGATGGCGCTGATCCGCGCCGATCTCGCCATGCTTGGCATCGAGCATGATGTCTTCGCGTCGGAGCGCGCCATCGTCGAGAGCGGCGCCGTCGACCGCGCGCTTCAGACGCTCGATGCGGCCGGGCTCATCTATGTCGGCACGCTCGAGCCGCCCAAGGGCAAGCTGCCGGAGGATTGGGAGGAGCGGCCGCAGACGCTCTTTCGCTCGACACAATTTGGCGATGATGTCGACCGCCCGCTCAAGAAATCGGACGGCTCCTGGACCTACTTCGCCGGCGACATCGCCTATCACCTCGACAAATATCGCCGCGGCTTCAACGAGATGGTCGATGTCTGGGGGGCCGATCACGGCGGCTATGTGAAGCGCATGCAGGCGGCGGTGACGGCGCTTACCGGCGGCGCGGCGCGGCTCGACGTCAAGCTCTGTCAGCTCGTCAGCCTCTTCGACAAGGGCGTGCCGGTGCGCATGTCGAAGCGCGCCGGCACCTTCGTCACCTTGCGCGAGGTGGTGGACGAGGTCGGCAAGGACGTCTTTCGCTTCGTCATGCTGACTCGCCGCAACGACCAGGCGCTCGATTTCGATTTCGCCAAAGTCGTCGAGCAGTCGAAGGACAATCCGGTCTTTTACGTGCAATACGCCCATGCGCGCGCCCGCTCGGTGCTGCGTCGCGCCGCCGAGACTCGCCCGGCTGCAACTTTGACGCCCGAGTCGCTGGCCTCTGCGCCACTCGCGCGCTTGACCGACCCGGCGGAGCTTGCTCTCATCCGACATCTCGCAGGTTGGCCGCGTCTCGTCGAGAGCGCGGCGGAGGCGCATGAGCCGCATCGCATCGCGTTTTATCTTCAGGAGGTCGCCGCTCTCTTCCATGGGCTTTGGAACAAGGGCAATGACGATGCCAGCCTGCGCTTCTTGCTCGACAACGCGCCGGCGCTCACCGAAGCGCGGCTCGCGCTGGTGCAGGCGGTCGCGGTCGTCGTGGCGTCGGGTTTGACCGTCATCGGCGTGACCCCGGCAGAGGAGATGTAGATGGCCTTTGCGCTGGGACCGATGCGGCC
>JASHUO010000631.1 GCA_030039975.1 Alphaproteobacteria bacterium | reverse complement strand
GCGGCTCGTCTGGAACGGCGCGCCGATCGCCGAGGACCCTGCGGCGCATCGCGCCCGCCTCCATTTCATCGGCCATCAGGACGCCCTGAAGCCGGTGCTGAGCGTGGCCGAGACCCTCGCTTTCTGGGCTGGGATGCGCGGCGGCGCCGATGTCGCAGCCGGGCTGCAGCGCTTCCGCCTGGCGGCGCTGGCGGAATGGCCGTGCCGGCTGCTCTCGGCCGGGCAGCGGCGGCGGCTGGCGCTGGCGCGGTGCGTGGCGAGCCCGGCGCCGCTCTGGCTCCTCGACGAGCCCGCCAACGGCCTCGACGCCGAGGCGCTTGCCGATCTCCTCGCCGCCATCGCCGAGCATCGCGCGGCGGGCGGCGCGGTGGCGCTGTCGACGCATGCAAAGCTGCCGCTCGCGGACGCGGTGGAGCTGTCGCTGGCGAGTTTCGCCCGGCGGGCGGCGTGAGCGCCTTCCGCCGGCTCGTGCTGCGCGATTTGCGCCTGGCGTTCCGGCAAGGCGGTGACGCGGCGATGGTGGTGGGGTTCTTCGTCCTCACCATCGTGCTCTTCCCGTTCGGCGTCGGACCGGAGCCGGCGCTGCTCGCGCGCATCGCCGCCGGCATTCTCTGGGTAACGGCGTTGCTGGCGGCGCTGCTGTCGCTGGAACGGCTCTTCCAGGCGGATTGGGAAGATGGCAGCCTCGAAGCGCTGGCGTTGATGCCGCTGCCGCTCGAGGCACAGGTGCTGGCGAAGTGCCTGGCGCATTGGCTGGTCACCGGCCTGCCGCTGACCGTGGTGGCGCCGCTTCTCGGCCTGCTGCTGCATCTCGACGCCGCGGGCTATCCCGTACTGGTGCTGAGCCTGCTGCTCGGGACGCCGAGCCTCAGCCTCATCGGCGCCATCGGCGCGGGCTTGAGCCTCGGCGCGCGGCGCGGCGGCGTGCTCTTGTCGCTGCTGGTGCTGCCGCTCTATATCCCGATCCTGATCTTCGGCGTCGCGGCGGTCGAGGCGAGCATCGGCGGTTTCGCCGCCCGGCCGCATCTTCTGCTGCTGGGCGCGTTCCTCGCCGGCGCCTTGCCGCTGGCGCCGCTCGCGGCGGCCGCGGCGCTGCGCCAGGCGTTGGAGTAGGAGCCTGAGGTTGCAGCGATTTCACACGGCGCCGCGGCGGAACTGCGTTAGACCTTTGCGGTAAATCAAGGCTATCGGCCCCGGAATTCAGTATCGACAGCGCCCATGCACCGCTTCGCCAATCCCGCTCGCTTCATGCGCCTCAGCGCGGCGATCTTGCCCTGGACCGCGGCGCTTTCGGTGGTGCTGCTCGGCCTTGGCATCTATCTCGCGCTGTTCGTCGCGCCGCCCGACTACCAGCAGGGCGAGGCGGTGCGCATCATGTATGTGCATGTGCCCGCCGCCTGGCTCGCAAGCTTCGTCTACGCCTTGGTCGCGCTGACGAGCGCCATCGCGCTCATCTGGCGCCACCCCCTCGCCGACATCGCGGCGCAAAGCGCGGCGCCGCTCGGCGCCGGCTTCACGCTGCTCTGCCTCGTCACCGGCTCGCTCTGGGGCGCGCGTATGTGGGGCACCTGGTGGGTCTGGGATGCGCGCCTCACTTCGGTGCTGGTGCTGTTCTTCCTCTATCTCGGCTACATCGCGCTGGTGAACGCCTTCGACGAGCCCGGTCGCGGCGCGCGTGCCGGCGCCATCCTGGCGCTGGTCGGCGTCGTCAACCTGCCGATCATCAAATTCTCCGTCGATTGGTGGAATACGCTGCATCAGCCGGCGAGCGTCTTCCGCCTCGGCGGGCCGACCATCGCCGCCGCGATGCTCTGGCCGCTGCTGATCATGGCGCTGGGCTACACCCTGCTCTTCGCAACCCTGCTGATGGTGCGTATGCGCACCGCCCTCCTCGCGGCGAAGCTGCGCGCGCTCCGCCTCGCCGAAGTCGAGCGCGAGGCCGCCAGCCTGATGCCGCAGCAGACGGCGCTGTCGTGACCTCGGCGGTCATGACCTATCTCGCCATGGGCGGCTATGCCGCCTATGTCTGGCCGGCCTATGGCGTCACCCTGCTGGTGCTGGGCGGGCTCACGCTCTGGTGCGTCGGCGCTTATCGCCGCCGCCAGCGCGAGCTCGAGCGGCAGCAGCGCGAGAGCGGACGATGACGAGAAAGCGCCGGCGCCTTATCGCCGTGCTGGCCGGCCTCGGCATGCTCGGCCTCGCCACCGGCCTCGTGCTCAGCGCCTTCAGCGACAATCTCGTCTTCTTCTACAGCCCGACCGATCTCAAGGAGAAACCGGTGCCGCGCGGCCGCGAGCTGCGCATCGGCGGCCTGGTCGAAGCCGCGAGCCTGCGCCATGAAAGCGACGGCAAGACGGTGGAGTTCCGCGTTACCGACGGCAAGAGCGACGTGCCCGTCACCTATAGCGGCGCGCTGCCCGATCTCTTCCGCGAAGGCCAGGGCGTCGTCGTCGAAGGCAAGCTCGACGCTGCCGGCGCGTTCCGCGCCGACACCGTTCTCGCCAAGCATGACGAACGCTACATGCCGCGCGAGGTGGTGGAAGCGCTGAAGAAATCCGGCCATTGGCGGGAAGGCGAAGCGCAACCGGAAGGCCAGGCGCAGCGATGATCGTCGAGCTCGGCCATTACGCCCTCATCCTCGCGCTGATGCTCGCGCTGCTGCAATCGACGGTGCCGCTGTTCGGCGCGGCGCGGCGCAATCTCGCCTGGATGACCTTGGGACGCAGCACGGCAGTGGCGCAGTTCCTGCTCATTTCCTTCGCCTTCGCCGCGCTCATCAACGCCTATGTCACCTCGGACTTCTCGGTGGCGAATGTCGCCGAGAACAGCAGCGTCGAGAAGCCGCTGCTCTATCAGATCACCGGCGTCTGGGGCAACCACGAGGGCTCGATGATCCTCTGGGTGTTCATCCTGTCGCTGTTCGGCGCCGCCGTCGCCTGGTTCGGCAACAACCTGCCGCCGGCGCTGCGCGCCCGCGTGCTGGCCGTGCAGGGAATGATCGGCACCGGGTTCCTGCTCTTCATCCTGCTCACCTCCGATCCGTTCCGGCGGCTGGTGCCGGCGCCGCTCGAAGGGCAAGGCCTCAACCCCGTGCTGCAGGATCCCGGCCTCGCCTTCCACCCGCCGTTCCTTTATCTCGGTTATGTCGGCTTTTCCGTCGCCTTCTCCTTTGCCGTGGCCGCGCTCATCGAAGGCCGCGTCGACGTCGCCTGGGCGCGTTGGGTCAGGCCCTGGACGCTCGCCGCCTGGTGCGCGCTCACCATCGGCATCGCCATGGGCAGCTGGTGGGCCTATTACACGCTGGGCTGGGGCGGCTGGTGGTTCTGGGATCCCGTCGAGAACGCCTCCTTCATGCCCTGGCTCGTCGGCACAGCGCTGCTGCATTCGGCGATCGTCGTCGAGAAGCGCGACGCGCTGAAGAGCTGGACGATCCTGCTCGCCATCGTCACCTTCTCGCTGTCGCTCATCGGCACCTTTCTGGTGCGCTCGGGCGTGCTCACCTCGGTGCATGCCTTTGCCGTCGATCCGGCGCGCGGCAGCTTCATCCTGGTGCTGCTCGTCGTCGCCATCGGCGGCTCGCTCGCGCTCTATGCCTGGCGCGCGCCGCAGCTCAAAGGCGGCGGCCTCTTCGCGCCGATCTCGCGCGAGGGCGCGCTGGTGCTCAACAATCTGCTGCTCTGCACCGGCTGCGCCACGGTGTTCCTCGGCACGCTCTATCCGCTCTTCTCCGACGCCATCGGCGGCCCGAAGCTGTCGGTGGGCTTTCCCTTCTTCGACCGCACCTTCGTGCCGCTGATGGTGCCGGTGCTGGTCGCCGTCGCGGCGGGACCGCTGCTCGCCTGGAAGCGCGGCGATCTCCGCGGCGCGTTGCAGCGGCTCTGGCTGGCGCTGGCCGGCAGCGGTCTGGTCGTGCTGGCCGGGCTCTATGTGACATCGGGCGGGCCGGTGCTGGCGGTGCTGGGGCTCGGCCTTGCCGCCTGGGTCTTTCTCGGCGCCGTCATTGAATGGACGGAGCGCGTGCGGCTCGGTCGCGCGCCGCTCGCCGACAGCGTCCGCCGCGCCCGCACCATGCCGCGCGCGGCGCATGTCATGACGCTGGCGCATATCGGGCTCGCCGTCACCGTCGCCGGCATCGCCGCTTCGGCCTGGCAGCAGGAGAGCATCGAGGTGGTGCGGCCCGGTGGAACGGTCGCGCTCGCGGGCTATGTGCTGCGCCTCGACGAGGTCGGGAAGC
>JASHUO010000059.1 GCA_030039975.1 Alphaproteobacteria bacterium | reverse complement strand
GCGTTCGCGCGGCTTGTGTCCCGTCGTTAACGAGGGCTCAACCGATGCGCTCTATTTTGCGCGTGTTGCGGCGGAAGCGACCGGCGCCCCGCCCCCTCAAGATCGAGCTGGAGTACGCGCTTTGCGAAACATCGAAAAACATGTGTTGGTGGTCGACGACTACAACACGATGCGGCGCATTCTGCGCAACCTGCTGTCCCAAATCGGCTTCAGCAATGTCGAGGAGGCCGAGGACGGCTCCACCGGCTTGCGCAAGCTGCGCGAGCGGCCGTTCGGGCTGGTGATTTCCGACTGGAACATGGCGCCGATGTCCGGCCTCGAGTTCCTGAAGGAAGTGCGCTCCGACGGCGCGCTCAAGGACATGCCCTTCATCATGATCACCGCCGAGAGCAAGACCGAGAACGTCGTCGCGGCGAAAGAGGCGGGGGTCAGCAACTACATCGTCAAGCCCTTCAACGCCGACACGCTGAAGAAGAAGATCGAGGCGGTTCTCGGGGAGCTGTGAGTCCATGTCTTCTCAGCGTCGGCTTGAGCTGAGCGAGGAAGAATACCTCGACATCGAGGAAGCGCTCGCCAGCAACGCCCGCGGACGCAGCTTCCTGCGCATACGCGACCAGCGCGCGCGGATGGTCTCGATGAACGAGATGCGCAAGCTCGCCCGCGAACTCCGGGATTCCGTCAAGGCGAACAACGAAAGCTCCGGCGAGAAACGCGACGAGGCGCATATCCGCATCCTGCGCGAGGAGCTGCGCGAGATGTCGGCTTATATCCACCAGACCCGGCGCGAGATCGCCGCGCTGCGCCCGAGCGACGCCGGCTCCAACCGCATCATGGCCGCGACCGGCGAACTCGACGCCATCGTCTCCGCCACCGAGCGCGCCACCTCCGAGATCCTGAACGGCGTCGAGCGCATCCAGCAGCTGACGCTGAAGCTGCCCAAGACCAGCGAAGTTGCGCCGATCGTCGATGAGATCCAGGCGCAGGTGACCGAGGTGCTCACCGCCTGCTCGTTCCAGGACATCACCGGCCAGCGCACCACCAAGGTCGTCAACACGCTGCGCTACCTCGAGCAGCGCGTGAACTCGATGATCGAGATCTGGGGGGTCGAGGGTGTGACGCCGGCGGCGCCGCCGCCCGAGCCCGAGGATCGCCGGCCCGATGCGCATCTCCTCAACGGCCCCGCCACCGATGGCGGACCGAGCCAGGCCGATGTCGATGCGCTGTTCGAGAAGCTGGGAAAGGCGACCGAGACGGCACCTGCTGCTGCCCCGGCCGCGCCGGCGGCGACGCCTCCCGCCGCGCCTGCCGAGGCGTCCGCGGGAAAAAGCAGTCAGAGCCAGATCGACGCGATGTTCAACGCGGCGCAGTGAGCGCCGCGTCTAGACGGCGAGCGGCGCGACGTCGCGGTCGAGCAGGCGCGCCACCTCGCACCAGAACGCCTCGCGGCCGATATCGCGCTCCTCGCGGGCGACGCTCGTCATCTGCACCAGAAAGGAATCGATCCAGGAGGGCGGCGCGTTGTCGCGCAGCATGCGTGCCGTGCGCGCCGCGCTGAAGCTGATGATCGTCGCTGTCACCGCAGCTCTCGCCCGGGCCGCCGGTTGAGACTCGGCTCGAACTGGCGCTCGGCCACGCGCTCGGCCCGGCGCGTGGCGAAATCGGCGGCGATCATGTCGGCGACCAGGAACAGGCTCATGAGCCCGGCGGCCCAAGCAAAAATAAGCAACAAAGAATCCATTACGCGTCTCCGCTTGTCTGGAGAGGGCAAGGGGGGACAAAAAATGTGCTGCGATTGGCAAAAAGTTCGCTGGCACCTATTCGACGCGAATATGGTTAATCCGGGGTAAACGAGTCGATTTTTAGGCCTTCGCCCGCGCTTTGCGTGAGCCCGAGAGGCAGGTGCGCAACCCTGCGGAGAAGCAACGGGCGTTTGCATCGGCGCGGCGGCCCTCCTACCTTCGGCGCCCATGAAGCCCGTTCCCCTCGGCCTCGCGAATCGCCGTGAGCTCGTGCCCGATGCGAGCGCGACGGCCGCTTCCGTCGGCAATGCCGGCGTCGAGGTCGTCGGCACGCCCTTTCTCATCGGATATTTCGAGATGGCGGCGCATGAGGCCATCCTGCCCTTTTGCGAAACCGGCGAGGTGACCGTCGGCACGCGCATCGAGGTCGATCATCTGGCGGCTGCGCTCCCCGGTCGGCTCGTCGTCGCCGAGGCCAAGGTGGTGGCGGTCGACGGCCGCCGCATCCTGTTCGAGGTCGAGGTGCGGCAGGGCGAGCGCTTGCTGATGAAGGGACGGCATGGCCGCGCCGTCGTGCGGCTCGACCGGCTGCTGGCGCGCGCGGCGGCGGACTAGGAGCTCGGGTGCGAATGCTGACGGATGATGATTGCACGGGCGTTTCGGATCGTCATGGCCGCGCTTGCCTGCCTTCGCCGAAGCAAAGCTGCTTCGGCTTCGCGCAGGCAGGCCCGGCCATGATGTCAAGGGAACGAAGCGACAGAACCAGTACACCAAGGGGAGAGCGAGCAATGGCAATCGACGGTACGTGGAAGATCGCGATGGAGACGCCGCTGGGCACGCGCGAGGCATCGCTGCAGCTGCAAGCGAGCGGCGGCGCGCTCACCGGCAAGATGTCGGGCGAAGCCGGCTCGACCGACATCTATGACGGCAGCGTCAGCGGCAATCAGGGGTCGTTCAAGGTCGACATCACGCAGCCCATGCCGCTGACCCTCGAATTCTCGGTCACCGCCGACGGCGACGCGCTTTCCGGCAGCGTCAAGCTCGGCATGTTCGGCAATGCGCCGGTGACCGGCGCACGCGCTTAGAGTAGGACGGCGCGCGCCCTCGCCGCCCGCGCCGCCGCAGGGCTGCCGGCCACGAGCGAGCGGCTGGACTTTGTTCTTTATTTGTTCTAAAACCAAGCCGCAGACTGGGTGAGCGGCGATGGATTACAGCCTTGCGGTAGCGGGACCGCACCTCTTCCTGCGCGCACCAAAGCCGCCGCCTTACACGCCCGGCCCCGGAGCGCGGCGAGTCGCCGTCGAGCTCGGGAGCCGGCTGCGCCAGGCGCGGGTGATGGCCGGCATGACGCGGCAGTCGCTCGCGAGCGCCATCGGCGTCAGCGCCGCCACCCTGCGCCGCTATGAAACCGGCGCGCGCCGCATGCCGCCAGCGCGACTCGCCGCGGCGGTGGTTCTTCTCGGCCTGCCCCTCTCCTGGTTCTTCCGCGAGCCCGACGCGCCAAGCGAGGAAGAGACGCCGGACAACGGCAGCTGAGCCGATGAAACGCGAATGGCGCCGGGTCACCCCGGCGCCATCCGTCACCACGTTGGCTGTGCTTAGTGGAAGTTGACTTCCACCACGCGATTTCTCGGCTCGCGCACGCCGGCCGCGGTCGGCACCGGCGGCTCGCGCATGCCGACCCAGCGCTCCTCGATCTGATTCGCCGGCACGCCAGCCGCCACCAGCGCTTCGCGCACCGCGTCGGCACGGTGATGCGACAGCGTCATGTTGTACTTGTCGGTGCCGGAGAGATCGGCTTTGCCGGTGAGGGCGACGTGGCTGTTGGTGCCCTTCACCTGGCTCGCGATCTGATCGATGATCTTGTGCGCATCGGGGGTCAGCGTCGCTTTGTTCCAGTCGAAGTAGACGTTGTATTGCCGCGTCGCAACGGGCGCCGCTGCCGGCGCCGCGGCGGGCAGCGCACCGCCTTCGAGCTGAGCCAGACCGTCGACGAAATCCTTGTGGCACTGGCCGTTGATCGCGGTGCGCCAGTCATCCTCCATCCGCTCGACCCAGCAATCGTAGCTTTCCTGCGTATGCGCCGCGAGGGCGGGGGAGCGGTCGCGCGCGCCGCCATCGAGCACCTTCATCAGGCGCTCGCGGCCGGTCCCGAGCTCGGTGCGCGTCGCCAGCGGCACCTCAAGCGGCACCAACCAGTTGCTGTTCTGCTCGGGCAGGACGGTCTGACCGCCGGCGGCGGCGAGGCCCTTGCGCGAGAAGTAGTCGGAATCGGCCCAGTCCCCGTATTGTGAGGAGAGCTG
>JASHUO010000630.1 GCA_030039975.1 Alphaproteobacteria bacterium | reverse complement strand
GGGTTGGGGAATTTGGAATAGCCGGCTTTTTCCGCCTGCGGGAAGCTCACCGCGGTGACGATCTCGTCGGGCGCGAGCGCGGTCTCGAACATCCCTTTGAAGAAATCGTCCGCCGCGATCTTGCGCTTGTTGGTGATCACCGTGGCATTGAGGGCGAGCACCGCCGAGGGATAATCGGCGGCGGGATCGTTGTTGGCGATCGAGCCGCCGATCGTGCCGCGATTGCGTACCTGGGGGTCGCCGATGCCCTCGGCGAGATGGGCGAGCGCGGGAATGGCGCTCTTCACCACGTCTGAGGTCGCGACTTCGACATGGCGCGTCATCGCGCCGATGACCACGGCACTGCCCTCGCGCTTGATGCCCTTGAGCTCGGCGATGCGGCCGAGATCGATGAGGTCGGAAGGCTTGGCGAGGCGCTGCTTCAGGGTCGGGATCAGCGTCATTCCGCCGGCGAGCAGCTTCGCGTCCTCTTTGCCGCCGAGCGCCTTGGCGGCATCGGCAACGCTCTGGGCCCGCTGATACTCGAAATTGTACATGGCTCTTGCTCCCTTATCTTATTCCGCCGCCTTGGGCATGGTTTTGTCGGCGATGGCGCGCCAGATGCGTTCGGGTGTGGCCGGCATTTCCATATCGCTGATGCCGAGCGGCGCCAGTGCGTTGACCACCGCGTTCATCACCGCGGCCGGGGCGCCGATGGCGCCGGCCTCGCCGCAGCCTTTGACGCCGAGCGGATTATGCGTGCACAGCGTCGTATGCGTCGCGACGTCGAAGGCCGGCAGATCGTCGGCGCGCGGCATACAGTAATCCATGAACGAGCCGGTGATGAGCTGGCCGTCCTCGTCGTACACCGCGTTCTCGAGCAGCGCCTGCCCGATGCCTTGCGCCAGCCCGCCATGGACCTGGCCTTCGACGATCAGCGGGTTGACGATGCGGCCGAAATCATCGGCGGCGGTGAAGCGCTCGACGCTGACGATGCCGGTATCGCGGTCGATCTCGATCTCCGCAATGTGGCAGCCCGCGGGATAGGTGAAGTTCTTCGGGTCGTAGAAGGAGGTCTCATCGAGGCCGGGCTCGAGCTCCTCGATCGGATAGTTGTGCGGCACATAGGCGGCGAAGGCGACCTGGCCGAAGGCGACGTTCTTGTCGGTGCCGGCGATCGAGTACTTGCCGTCCTTGAACTCGATATCGGCCTCGTCGGTCTCGAGCAGATGGGCGGCGATCTTCTTGCCTTTGTTGATCACCTTCTCCATGGCCTTGACCAGCGCCGAGCCGCCGACCGGCAGCGAGCGCGAGCCATAGGTGCCCATGCCGAAGGGGATCTTGTTGGTGTCGCCATGGACGACATCGACCATCTCGATCGGCACGCCGAGGCGGTCGGAGACGAGCTGGGCGAAGGTCGTCTCATGGCCCTGGCCGTGGCTGTGGGTCCCGGTGAAGACGGTGATGCTGCCGGTGGGATGGACGCGCAGCTCCGCCGTCTCATAGAGGCCGGCACGGGCGCCGAGCGCGCCCGCCACCGCCGAAGGCGCGATGCCGCAGGCCTCGATATAGGTGGCGATGCCGATGCCGCGCAGCTTGCCGCGCCGCGCCGCCTCCTGGCGGCGTTGCTCGAAGCCGGCGTAATCGGCCGCCTTCAGCGCCATGTCCAAAGTAGTGAAATAGTCGCCGCTGTCATAGGTGAGCGCCACCGGCGTCTGGTAGGGATAGGCGTCCTTGGGGACGAAGTTGCGCCGGCGCAGCTCGGCCGGGTCGATCTTCATCTCGCGCGCGGCGGTGTCGACGATCCGCTCGATGACATAGCAGGCTTCCGGCCGCCCGGCGCCGCGATAGGCGTCGACCGGCACGGTGTTGGTGAAGGCGGACTTCACTTCGACATAGACCGCCGGCGTGGTGTAGGTGCCGGCGAGCAGGGTGCCGTAAAGGTAGGTCGGGACCGCCGTCGAGAAGGTCGAGAGGTAGCCGCCCAGATTGGCGATCGTCGCCACCCGCAGCGCCAAGAACTTGCCGTTCTTGTCGAGCGCCAGCTCGGCATGGGTGACGTGGTCGCGGCCCTGAGCGTCGGAAGCGAAGCTCTCGCCGCGCTCGGCCGTCCACTTGATCGGTCGGCCGACCCGCGCCGATGCCCAGGTGACGATCGCCTCTTCGGCATAATGATAGATCTTGGAGCCGAAGCCGCCGCCGACATCGGGCGCGACCACGCGCAGCTTGTGCTCCGGCAGCTGCAGTACGAAGGCGCCCATCAGCAACCGGATGACATGCGGATTCTGACTGGTGGTGTAGAGCGTATGCTCGCCGGTGGCGCGATCATACTCGCCGATCGCCGCGCGCGGCTCCATCGCGTTCGGCACCAGGCGGTTGTTGACGATGTCGATCCGCGCCACATGCGCGGCTTTGGCGAAGGCGGCGTCCACCGCCGCCTTGTCGCCGAGATGCCAGTCGTAGCAGAGATTGCCCTTGGCCTGCTCATGGAGCTGCGGCGCGCCCGGGCTCAGCGCTTCCTCGGCTGAAACGACGGCGGGCAGCGTGTTGTAGTCGACCGCGATCAGCTCGGCCGCATCCTTGGCCTCGGCCCGCGTCTCGGCGATGACGACGGCAACGGGATCGCCGATATGCCGCACCTTGCCTTGCGCCAGCACCGGATGCGGCGGCTCGGCCATCGGCGAGCCGTCCTTCGAATGGATGAGCCAGCCGCAGGGGAGGCCGCCCACCTGCATGTCGGTGCCGGTAAAGACGGCGAGCACACCGGGTGCCGCCTTCGCTTTGGCGGTGTCGATGCCCTTGATCTCGGCATGGGCGTGTGGGCTGCGCAGGATGAACGCGTGCACCTGGCCCGGGCGGTTGATGTCGTCGGTATAGGTGCCGCGACCCGTGAGGAAGCGTGCGTCTTCCTTGCGGCGCACGGGGGCGCCGATCCCGGTGCTGGACATTATGCGCTCCTCCCCATCGCCTCCGTGCCGGCCTTGATCGCTTTGACGATGTTGTGATAGCCGGTGCAGCGGCAGATATTGCCCTCGAGCCATTCGCGGATCTGCTGCTCGGTCGGGTTCTTGTGACGCTGGGCGAAGTCGATGGCGCTCATCACCATGCCGGGCGTACAGAAGCCGCATTGCAGGCCGTGATTCTCGCGGAAGGCTTCCTGCATCGGATGCAGCTTGTCGCCGGTGGCGAGGCCTTCGATCGTCGTCACTTTCGCGCCCTCGGCTTGCACCGCGAGCATGGTGCAGCTCTTTGCCGAGATGCCATCGACATGCACGACGCAGGCGCCGCACTGGCTGGTGTCGCAGCCGACATGGGTCCCGGTGAGGCCGAGATGCTCCCGCAGCAGCTGCACGAGGAGGGTGCGCGGTTCGACGGTAGCGGTGACCGATTTGCCGTTGACCGTAAGGGTTACGGTGGCCATGGACTTCATCTCCCTTTATGTCGTTTTCGGTGCCGCCCCCGTGACGCCACGCTCCCGAAGGGGCCGCCCGGAGCGCCACGCGGAGGATAATAACCCAAGTTTCATGCGCCGCGGGCGCGCGGTCAAGCCGCTCAGTGCCCGGCGGCGTGGGTGAAGAAATAGAGCAGGACGATGACGACGACGACGAGGCCGACGATCCAA
>JASHUO010000629.1 GCA_030039975.1 Alphaproteobacteria bacterium | reverse complement strand
CTCCCCCGCCATCGGACGAGCGACCAATGCCATCGCCGGTCACATAGCCCCCGGGTAGCGCTCGGCCAAGTGTTGCCCAATGGACACACAGATTGGCAATTCAGCGGCTATTCCAACCTCTTCGCTTGTGTTCTTGGGGTATTTCGACCGATTTTATCAGGGTCGGAAGGGCGCTCTGCCTTCCAATGAACGGAACTGCATTGTCTGGGGGTCAAATGAAAAAGGTTAGCAAGTTCAACGCCGGGCTAGCGCTGGGGAGCCTCACGGCTGTCGTTGCGCTGTTCGCCGGCGGACCTGCCGCCAGCGCCCAAACGGCGACCGGCAGCAATTCGCAGGTGTCCCAAGCCGCAGCCGCGCCCAGCAGCTCGCAAGTGGCTCAGGCTGCGCCCGGGCTCGACACCTCGGTGGCCGGCCAGGCCGCGCCGGGTGGCGGCTCGTTCCCGGGTTCCTTCCTGGTGCCCGGCACCAACACCTCGCTGAAGATCGGCGGCTTCGCCAAATTGGCGATCATGGATGATCTGACCGCGGTCACCAACGTGGCTCCGGACGTGGTAGCGGCCGGTAACATCGCGCTGAGGGGCTCGCCCGAGTCGTCGCTCAACCACGGTTTCAACTTCAACCCGCGGCAATCGAGCTTCTTCTTCGATGCCCGGACGCCGACCAGCTATGGTGAGCTCGATACCTTCATCCAGGCGGACTTCTTCGGGCAGAACATCTCCAACAGCTTCAACGGCTCCAACACGAGAAACGCCCGTCTGGTGCTCGCTTACGGCACCTTGGGTCCGCTGCTCGCTGGTCAAACCTTGTCGCTGTGGTTCGACGGTGATGCCCTCGGTGAGACGGTCGATCCGACGGCGTCGGTCGGCACCATGAACGGCCTCACCAACCGACAGGGAACGGTCCGTTACACCTATGTGGCGGGCGGCGGTTTGTCGGCCGCGGCCTCGGTCGAGCAGCCAGCCGTCGAAGGCGTCGACAATGCCGGTCTATCGACCGCGATCAATGCCAGCGGCACCCCCGCCCCGGGTACCTCCAACACCTTTTCGCAGAAGTATCCCGACTTTATCGTCAAGGGTCGGTGGGATCAGCCCTGGGGCCACATCGCTCTGTCGGGCCTGCTGAAGAACCAGGAAGTTGCTAGCGTCGGCGTGCCCAACTTTGACGACAGCCCGGGCTGGGGCGCGTACCTCAGCGGCCATCTGAACACCTTCGGCAAGGATACGCTGCGGGGCGGCGCCATGGTCGGCCAGGCGCTGGGCCATTACCTCAGCGATATGGGCGCAGACGCCGGTATCGAGACCAATTCGGCGGCCGACTCGGTCAATGCGGTTACGAAGCCGATGGCCTATGGCGTCAACGCCAGCTACACGCATTGGTGGACGGATCAGCTGCGTTCGACGGCGATGGGCGGCTGGTCGAAGGTCAACGTCAATACGACGTCGATCATCACCTTGGCGGCCGCGCAGAACGGCCTCGACAAGGAGCATGCGGCCGGGACGGTCAACTTGATCTGGAGCCCAGTCCCGCAGGTCGATCTCGGCATCGAATATACTTACTACAAACGCATCGTCGCAGGGCCGTTCGGGAACACCCAAAGCCAGGGCAACATGAACCGCATCGAGGCGGAAACGGTCTTCAAGTTCTAAGAAACCTCACGAACCTTTCCATGACCCGCCAGCCTTCGCGGCTGGCGGGTCTTCATTTGCTCGGGCTGTTCGCTTCGGTTTGATCGGCAGTCGGCGTCGCGCTAGAAACGCGCAGCCTGCAAGTCCCCTCCTCTCTTGAGGGGGAGGGAGGGGAGGGGGTATGCCGCAATAGTGACTGATCCGGCACTGGCGCGCGGCCTCGAGCTCCACAAGGCCGGCCGTCTGGAGGAGGCGGAAGCAATCTATCGCGACGTGCTCGCGCGCGATCCCGCGAATGCACAGGCGCAGAACTGGTTGGCCGTCATCGCCGGCATGCGGGGTGACTTCGCCGGTGCCGCGGCTTTATTCAGGGCCGCGGCCGAGCGCGCCCCCGACAATGCCAATATCGCCTATAATCTCGGCGAGTCATTGCGTAAAGCGGGCGATCTCTCCGGTTCGATCGCCGCCTTTGCGCGTGCGATCGAGCTCCAGCCGGATATGGCCGATGCTCATTGCCGCCTGGCGCTGAACCTCGAGGCGACCGGCGATTTGGATCTTGCGGAGGCGGCCTATCGGAAGACGCTCGCTCTCGATCCGCAAAACGTCGTCGCTTTGGTCAATTTTGCGGCCATGCTCTATGGCCGGCGACGAACCAAGCAGGCGATTGGACTTTTGGAGCGCGCGATAGAGCTCGCGCCCGATCTGGCGGACGCGTATTGCAATCTAGGAATTGCACTTCAGGAACAAGATCGCTCGGCCGAGGCGATCGCCGCGTTGAAGCGCGCGGTCGAGCTGAAGCCCGACTATGCGCTTGCGCTGTCGCATCTGCTGCTGCTGCAACAGAGCCTATGCGATTGGACCGGTTTTGCCGAGCTGCAGTCGCGCGTCGTCGCCGGCGTGCGTCAGCGCCAGCCCGTCAATGTCTTCAATCTCCTGTTTATTTCGGATGATCCGTCGCTGCACCTTGAGGCAGCGCAGCTTCACGCAAAAGCGCTGCGGGTGCCGCCGTCGCGGGGCTTCGTGCACCGGGCGTCGACTCACGGAGCGCGGCTGCGCATCGGCTATCTATCGCCGGAGTTCCGCAATCACGCGCTTGCCCATCTTGCTGCCGAATTCTTTGAGCGCCATGACCGCGAGCGTTTCGAGGCGGTGGGCTTTTCGATCGGACCGGACCGCGACGATGCCATGCGTCGGCGTCTC
>JASHUO010000628.1 GCA_030039975.1 Alphaproteobacteria bacterium | reverse complement strand
CGGGTGACTCCGCCGGCGCTTTGCCGCACGGCTGAACGGTGCGGGGACGGGCAGGGTGAGCCCCGCGGCGTGACGGGCTGCCGCCCCGGCACGGCCGGCAGCAGGACCCGATCGCCATGTCGATCTTCCGCCTGCTTCTGACCCGCATCCTCCAGGGCGTGCTGCTCATTCTCGCGGTCGTCGTCTTCGACTTCCTGCTGATCCATCTCGCGCCGGGCGATCCGGCGCAGATGCTGGCCGGCCAGCTGGGCGGTGCCACGGCGGAAATCCTCGCACAGATTCGCAAGGAATACGGCCTCGACCAAAGCGTCTCAATGCAGCTCTGGACCTATATCCGCCACGTCGCGACCGGCGATCTCGGCACGTCCTACTACTACAACCTGCCTGTGCTCTCGCTGATCCTGCAGCGCCTGCCGGCGACCCTGCTCCTGGTCGTCACCGCGCAGCTCAGCGCCATCGTCGCCGGCACGTTTCTCGGCGCCGTCGCCGCCAAGCGTCCCAATGCCTGGTTCAGCCACCTGGTCGATGTGACGGCGCTGATCGGCTATGCCACGCCGGTGTTCTGGCTCGGCATCATGCTGCTGATCCTCTTTGCCTATCTCTGGCCGGTCTTTCCCGTTTCCGGCATGGAGACGGTCGGGTTCAGCGGTGATGCGCTCGCGCGCACGCTCAACCTGCTGCATCACCTGGTGCTGCCCGCCTTCACGCTCGCCTTCATCTATCTGGCGCAGTACTCGCGGCTCGCCAGCACCAACATGCAAAACGTGCTGCGCGCCGACTATATCCGTTTCGCGCGCGCCAAAGGCCTGCCCGAGCGGACCGTCACCTACAAGCACGCGCTGCGCAACGCCGCCCTGCCGGTGGTCACGATCGCCGGGCTGCAGTTCGGCAGCATTCTCGCCGGCGCGGTCCTCGTCGAGACGGTGTTCGACTGGCCGGGCATGGGACAGCTCACTTACGATTCGATCCTGCGGCGCGACTATCCGCTGCTCATCGGCATTCTGCTCATGTCGGCGGTGGTGGTCGTCGTCGTCAACATCCTGACCGACCTCTCCTACCGCATCATCGACCCGCGCTTGCGGCGGTCGCCGTGACGCGGGCGGCCGAGGCGCAGCGATGGTGAGCGAAACCGCCACCCCACCCCGCGCCGCATCGACCCCGGCGCGCGAAGCCTGGCGCGCCTTCGCCGGCAATCCGGCGGCGATGGCGGGGCTTGGCCTCTTCATCGTCATCGCGCTGGTCGCGGTGCTGGGGCCGCTGCTCTACCCCGTCGACCCCTTCGCCATCGTCAGCGCGCCGATGTCGCCGCCGGCCTCGGATCTGCTGCTCGGCAGCGACTATCTCGGGCGCGACGTGCTCGCCGGCCTGCTCGACGGCGGCCGGGTGACGCTCGTCATCGGCATCTCGGCGACCTGCTGCACGGTGTCGATCGGCGTGCTGATCGGTGCCGTTGCGGGATTTTACGGCGGCTGGATCGACGCCGTTTTGATGCGCGTTACCGAGTTCTTCCAGGTCCTGCCGCCGCTGCTTCTCGCCATGGTGCTGGTGACGCTGTTCTCGCCCAACCTCATGACCGTCATCATCTCGATCGGGCTCGTCAACTGGACCGGCGTCGCCCGCGTCACCCGCGCCGAGTTCCTGCGCATCCGGCAGCAGGAATTCGTCCTCGCCGAGCGCGCGATGGGGGCGCCGACGCGGCGCATCATGTGGCGCACCATCCTGCCGAACGCGCTGCCCTCGCTCATCGTCATCACCACCTTGCTGGTCGGCACCGCCATTCTCTTCGAAGCGGCGTTGAGCTATCTCGGCCTGACGGACCCCAACGTCATGACCTGGGGCCTGATGATCGGGCAGTCACGCAACTACATCTGGGAAACCTGGTGGGCCGTCACCTTTCCCGGCCTTGCCATCGTCCTGACCGTGCTCGGCAACTGCCTCATCGGCGACGGCCTCACCAAGGCGCTCAACCCGGCGACGCGGGCGCGATGACAAGCGCCCCGCCGCTGCTCCGCATCGCCGGCCTTTCCGTCGACATCGCGACGCGGGCGGGCTCTCTGCCGGTGCTCTGCGATATCGATCTTGCCGTCGACAAAGGCAAGACGCTGGGCGTCGTCGGTGAATCCGGCTCGGGCAAGAGCATGACCGCGCTCGCGATCATGCGTCTGCTGCCCGGCCCGGCCGCGCGCATCCGCGGCGGGCAGATCCTGCTTGAGGGCGGCGACCTCTTGCGCCTCGACGAGCGTCAGATGCGCCGACTGCGCGGCGGCAGCGTCTCGATCGTCTTCCAGGATCCGATGACCTCGCTCAATCCGCTCTTCACCATCGGCGAGCAGATCGGCGAGACCTTGCGCTGGCACGAGAATGTGAGCCGCAAGGCGGCGGCGGCGCGCGCCGTGGAGATGCTGCGCAGCGTCGGCATTCCCGAGCCCGAGCGGCGCGTCCATGCTTATCCGCACCAGCTCTCCGGCGGCATGCGGCAGCGCGTCACCATCGCCATCGCGCTCGCCTGCGGCCCGAAGCTGCTGATCGCCGACGAGCCGACCACCGCGCTCGATGTCAGCGTCCAGGTGCAGATCTTCGCGCTGCTGCAGGAGATCCAGGCGCGCACCGGAACGGCGATCCTCCTCATCAGCCACGATTTCGGCGTTGTCGGCCGGATGGCGCATCGCGTCGCGGTGATGTATGGCGGCCGCAAGGTCGAGGACGCGCCGACCGAGCGCATCCTGCGCCATCCGCGCCACCCCTATACTGAGGCGCTGCTGCGCTGCGTGCCGAGCTTGCAGGGCGCCGTCCCCGACTCTCTGCCTGAGATTCCAGGAAGCGTGCCGAGCCTCGCCGAGCTCGGCACCGGTTGCCCCTTCGCCCCGCGCTGCCCGTCGGCCATGCCGCGCTGCGCCGCCGAGATGCCGCCGACCATCGAGGCCGAGCCGGGGCATTCGCTTGCCTGCTGGCTCGCCGTGGACGGTCAGGGCACCGCCGCGGGAGCGCCGGCATGACCGCGGCGGCGCCGCTGCTCGAGGTCAGCGGCCTCAAGACCTATTTCCGCCTGCGCCGTCGCGGCTTGTGGTCGCCGCCGGCGCTGCTACGCGCCGTCGACGACGTCGACTTCGCGATTCCGGCGGGCCGCACCTTCGGCCTCGTCGGCGAAAGCGGCAGCGGCAAATCGACCATGGCGCTGTCGGTGCTGCGTCTCATTACGCCGACCGCCGGGCGCATCCTGTTCGAAGGGCGCGATCTGTTGGCGCTGCCCGAGCCCGCTTTGCGCAGCCTGCGCAAGGACATGCAGATCATCTTCCAGGATCCCTATTCCTCGCTCAATCCGCGCCTCCGGGCCGGCGAGATCGTCGCCGCGCCGCTCGTCATCCATCGCATCGGCACCGCCCGCGAGCGCGCAGAGCGTGCCGCCGAGCTGCTGCTGCGGGTCGGCTTGCGGCCGGAGCAAGCTTCGCTCTTCCCGCACCAGTTCTCCGGCGGACAGCGCCAGCGCATCGCCATCGCTCGCGCGCTGGCGAGCCAGCCGCGCCTCGTCGTCTGCGACGAGCCGGTTTCGGCGCTCGACGTCGCGATCCAGGCGCAGGTGCTCAATCTCCTGCGCAAGCTGCAGCAGGACTTTCACCTCACCTACCTCTTCATCTCGCACGATTTCTCGGTCATCCGCTTCATGTGCGACGAGATCGGCGTCATGTATCTCGGCAAGATCGTCGAGCGCGCGCCGCGG
>JASHUO010000627.1 GCA_030039975.1 Alphaproteobacteria bacterium | reverse complement strand
CAGATCCCGTCGATCTTCGGCAGCGACGGCAACAGCGCCGCCGTGTTGCGCTGGGCGGTGGCCGAATCCCACATGCCGGTATAGCGGTTCACCACCTTGATGCCCGGGTTCTTGGCCCAGACCTCCTCGGCGCCCTTGTTTCGGTCGAGATCGACGGACGTGCCGGCGACCCCGGTCACCATGATGACATTGCCGGTGCCGTTGATCTTCTGAGCGAGCCAATCGGCCAGCTTTCGGCCGAACTCCACCTGATCGGTGTTGACCTTGAGCGCCGCGGGCGTCGTGACGATGTTGTCGAAGGACACGACGAGAATGCCGCGCGATGCCGCTTGGCTCAAAATGCCGTTCAGCGCCGTGGGCGAAGCGGCGTTCACCACGATGGCGTCGACGCGCTCGGCGATCAGGTTCGAGATCTGCTGCGACTGCTTGCTGACATCATTGCCTGAGTTGAACCAGCTCCCTGTAACTTCCGATTTGAACGGCTCCATCAGCAGCGCCGCCTTGAAGACGTTCTCCATCTCGATGCGCCACTTGTTGCCGATATAGGAGTTCGACAGGGCAATCTTGAACTTCTTCTTGGGCGCCTCGGCCGCGAGCGCCAGCCCCGGCGCCTGCCACGCCACGCCCGCACCAACGGCTCCGGCCATTCCCGCGTGTAAGACTGCCCGTCGCGTCAAATCTCTCGTCATCGATTTCCTCCCGGAAGAAGCGTTCGTGGTGACGCTGTCTATTGTCTCGCGCCAACCATCATAGGTGGCGCACGGCCGGCGGCAAGTGAACGCGTGGACCGCCCCTTCGGCGCCCGTTTCCGGCCATTGCGCGCTACGCGAGAATTTTGTTGTTTCTGCTTTCATCTACGATTAAAGACCGCCTCGAGCCGGGATCGGCGTCGGCCGCGACGCCACTCCAGCCGCAGAGGCGTAGCATGGTCGAATTTGCCGGTCCGGGGCTGCCGCTGACGCAGCGCGCCATCGATGCCGCCACCACGGCGCTTGACGTCGAGCCGGCGGCGCTCTGGGCGGTGCTTGCGGTCGAGACCTCGGGATGCGGCTTCCTTGCCGACCGGCGCCCGAAGATCCTGTTCGAGCGCCATGTCTTCAGCCGCCTCACCGCGCATCGCTACGACGCCGACGATCCCGATGTGAGCCAGCCGACCGCGGGTGGCTATGGTCCCAGCGGCGCCTATCAATACGGGCGGCTGATGGCGGCGATCCAACTCGATCGCGCCGCGGCATTGCAGAGCGCCTCGTGGGGCCTCGCTCAGATCATGGGCGAGAACCACGACGCTTCCGGCTTCGCCGGCGTCGAAGAGATGGTGGCGGCGATGGTGGCGAGCGAGGATCAGCAGCTCGCCGCCATGGCGGCGTACCTCCGCACGAGGCTGATGGGCGAGTTGCTGCAGCGTCACGACTGGAGCGGCTTCGCACGTCTCTACAACGGTCCGAACTACGCCGCCCATAACTATGACGGTCTGCTGCAGCAGTTTCATTCACGCTACAGCGCCGGACCGCTGCCCGATCTGCGCGTGCGCGCGGCGCAGGCCTATCTGCAGTATCGCGGTTTCCTGTCAGGCGTGATCGACGGCATTGCCGGCCCCGCCACCGCGCGAGCGGTGCGCGCGTTCCAAGCTTCGATCGACATCGCCGAGAGCGGAACGATCGATGATGCGCTGGTCGCCAGGCTGAGCGCTAGCGACGCCCCACTTCACCCCCCGCTGCGCGGATCCTCCCTCTCCACCCCTTAGGGGAGCGACCCGTTCGCTCGCTTTGCGGGCGAACCCTCCGGGTCCGACCGCAAAGCGGTCGGCCGGGTCGCTGGGTTGGGTGAGGTGGGGCGTCGAATCTTCCGCGCAATCCCGGGCATTTCTGACGTATCCGTCGCGCGCGCCACTCCTCACAAATTGACACGACGAGCCACAACTGTGCCGCATTGCTGTCGCGCGCGCGTCATCGCTCGACGCCAAAGTCTCGGCTCCCAACAGGGAGCGCGCAATGTCGTATCTTGGCAATCGAGAACCACCGCTTGATGAAGTGCTCGATGATCCCATCGTGCGCCTTGTCATGGCGCGCGATCGGTTGATGCCTGACGATGTCAAGGCTTATGTCGACGCGGTGGTGCGACGGCTGAGGCGAGAGAAGCGGCCCGCCTATCTGCTGGTCCGCAGCGATTGAGCGGCACGCTGAGCGGGCGACGACGGAGCCAGGCGCTCGGCTTCTTCGAGGCGCGCCAAGCGTTCCTCCAACTGAACCGCATAGGCTTCGAGCTCGGCCACGACGGCGGGTGTGTAGATCATCTTGGCGAGCCTGCGGCAACGTGCCGCCCGCTCATGCAAAGCTTGCGCGATAGGGTCCACGCGCCCCCCTTGTTTTCGGCGCGATGGCGAAAACCGCCACATCCCGTGAAGAAGGCGATAACGTAGCTTACGGTCTTGTTGCAACGCAATCGCGCCGTGCGATTTATCCACCGATTATCCACTGAAAAAGTGTAAGCGCCGCTCCCACGCCACACGACGCGGGCCGCCTCACATGCCGCTGCAAACCGGCGTGCCGCTCAGGAAAACCCGACCAAAGCTCGCGGCACCGAGCCGCGCAGCAACGCCTTGCGCACCGCCCATTCGCTGCCCGCGTCGAGCGTCTCGACAAACTGCACCTTGCCGCCGGCGAGAAACGCGATCGGCACGCCGTCGCGATAGAGCAACCGATTGCCGGTGAGCGCCGCAAGCTTCGCTCCAGGCGTGAGGATACCCGCGAGATTGAGCGGATCGGCGCCGGACAGCGAAAGCAGCGCGCCTGTCTCTGCCTTGCGCCGCGCCTCGCGCAACAGGCCCACCGCTTCCGGCAGCGCGAATTGTTCGCCGGCAAAGCCGGCAACGAAGCGCCCGCCGCGAATCTCGCCCCGCGCCTCCAGGCGCCGATAGACGCGCAGCAGATCGCGCCAGGGCGGCAGCCAGTCGGCCTCGCGCTCGAGCAGCCGCCAGAAGACGACGCCGTAGCGGCGCAGCAGGCTGCGCGCGAGATGCTCCGTCGCTTCAGGATCGGCTTCGGCGCCGATTGCCGTCGGCCGTGCGCGGCGCGCCAGCGCCCATCGTCCGGCATCTTCCATGCCGAAGCCGACGGCGTGCCGACGGCGCCCCTGCATCGATCGGCGCTTCTCCGCCGGCACCAGCAGCGCACGCAAGCCGGCGAAGCTGTCGGAAGTGACGAGGCCGAGCGCCACCAGCTCGGCGAGCCCCTCTTCGATCTGTGGCCGCAGCAACGCGCTCTCCGCGGCGATCTCGTCGAAAAACGAAGCGCCGTGGTCGCGGATGAAGGCAAGCACCGCTTCACCGGCGGCGCTTGACGGTGCCGCCTCCGGCGCCGGCGACAGCGCGGCCCAAAGCGGCAAGTGGCGGCGCACCAGCAAGGTGATCGGCGTCGTCCGCACCGGCATGGCGCCGCGTTCGCCGTCCTTGGGCTTTGCGCTGCGCGGCCGGAGCCGCGCCCAGGCGACGCGCCCGGCGAGGCAGAGATCGTCGAGCCAGCCCGGCTCGTAACGCGGCAACCGCGCCGGCAGGATTTCCGTCTCCCACGCCCCCGCCGGCGCCTCGAAGCCCTCGAGCTGCGAGATCACCGCCTCGAGCGCGTCGGGTCCCTCCATCCGCGTTTCGGCCTCGACCTTCTGCCAGCGCGCGAGGAAACGCAGGAAATCGCGGGCGGCGACCGGCTCGATCTCCGCGCGCAGCCGCTTCACCGTGTAGCGGTGGATGCGCGCGAGCAACCCGCGCTCGCACCATTCCTCGGTCTCGGCGCCTGGCGTGAAGCGCCCCCGCATGGCAAAGCCTTCGCTTTCGAGCGCCGCGAGCGCAGCCCCGATCTCGCCTTGCGCCACGCCCAGCGGCGCCGCCAGCGCCGCCTCGGTGACCGGGCCTTTCCCTTCGAGCCGGCCGCGCAGCATCTCGACGAGCGCCGCTTCGCGCGCGACCTCGGTCTTCGTCAGGGCCGGCGGAGCGCTGATCTGCGGCTCGAGCCGCGCGGCGGGCCAAAGTGCCGCCGCATGCGGCAAGCGCTCGGCCGCCACCCAGAGCCGCGCCCGCGGCGAGATGAGTAGAGCGGCGCGGCGATCGCGCGCCAGCGTCGCGAGAAAATCGCGCCAGCCCGGCTGCGCCTCGGCCTCGTCGGCGGTGAGGAAGCCGAGCCAGACCAGCGCGTCGTGCAACTCATCGGCATTCGCCGCTTCGGGCCAAGCTTCGGCACGCACCCGCTCGATCGCCTCGGCATCGAGCCTGCCGAGCGCCGCCGCGTCCTCGGGCGCGAGCCAGCGCCGGCTCATCACCGCTTGAGTGCGGCGCTCCTCGAGCGGTGCATCGTCAAGATAGGCGTAAGGACGCGCCGAGAGCACTTCGACGGCAAGCGGCGAAGGCTCGGTGAGATCGCGCGCGACGATGTCGATCTCGCCCGCTTCGAGCCGCTGCAACAAGCGCTCGAGCCCGACAATGTCCATCGCCTCTTCGAGGCAGTCGGCGATGGTCTGGCGCACCAGCGGATGGTCGGGAATCTCACGCTCGCCGGCGACATTCTCGGCACAGGCGATCTGGTCGGGGAAGATCGCGGCAACGAGATCTTCGGCATTCATCCGCGCCAATTGCGGCGGCACTTTCTTGCCGCCGCGGAAGCGCGGCAGCGCCAGTGACACGCCCGCAACCCAGCGCCAGCGGGTGTTGAACATCGGCGCATCGAGCAGCGCCTGGATCAGGAGCTGCCGCACGCTCGCCGAATGGAGATAGCGCGGCACCGCGGCGAGATCGAAGCTGTGCGCCGTCGTCAGCGACAGCACGATATTGTCCTCGGTCGCGGCCGCCTGCAGCTCGAAATTGAACTTGCGGCAGAAACGCTTGCGCAGCGCCAGGCCCCAGGCGCGGTTGAGGCGGCTGCCAAAGGGCGAATGCAGCACGAGCTGCATGCCGCCGGCCTCGTCGAAGAAACGCTCGAGAACGAGCGTCTCCTGCGTCGGCAAGGTGCCGAGTGCCGCGTGACCCGCGGCAAGGTATTCCGCCAGCTGGCGCGCCTCAGGGGTCCCGAGATGGAGCTCCTCCTCGAACCAGCGCCGCGCGCCCTCGCCGCCCGGATCCGAACGGAGCCGCTCCGCTGCCGCCGCGCGCAGCCGCGACACCGAGACCGAAAGTTCGTCGCTGCGGCCGGGTGCCTCGCCGAGCCAGAACGGGATATTGGGCGAAAGGCCGGCGGCATCCTCGACGCGGACAACACCGCGCTCGACGCGCCGGATGCGATAGGCGGCGTTACCCAGCTGGAAGACATCGCCGGCCAGGCTCTCGACGGCGAAATCCTCGTTGACGGTGCCGATGAACTGGTTCTCGGGCTCGAGCAGCACCTGATAGTCGGCAGTGTCGGGGATGGTGCCGCCCGAAGTGAGCGCGGTCAGCCGGGCGCCGCGCCGGCCACGCAGCTTGTGATTGACGCCGTCATAGTGGATGAGCGCGCCGCGCCGGCCGCGGCGGCTGGCAAAGCCTTCGGCCAGCATCGTCACCACGGCGGCGAAATCCTCATGCGCGAGGTCGCGATAGGGCCAGGCGCGGCGGATCAGCGCCAGCAGCGCATCTTCGCTCCATTCGCACGCCGCCGCTTCGGCGACGATCTGCTGCGCCAGGACGTCGAGCGGCCGCTCGGGCACAGCGAGACGATCGAGCTCGCCGCGGCGGACGCTGTCGATGACCGCGGCGCATTCGACCAGCTCGTCGCGCGACAACGGAAAGAGGCGGCCTTTGGGCGTGCCGTCCACGGCATGGCCGGAGCGGCCGACGCGCTGCAGGAAGGCGGCGATCGAACGCGGCGAGCCGAGCTGGCAGACGAGATCGACATCGCCGATATCGATGCCGAGCTCGAGCGACGCCGTTGCCACCAGCGCGCGGAGCTTGCCATGCTTCAGCCGCTGCTCGGCATCGAGCCGCCGCTCCTTGGCGAGGCTGCCGTGATGCGCGGCGACGTCGCTCGCGCCGACGCGCTCGGAGAGCGCACGCGTCACCCGCTCCGCCATGCGGCGCGTGTTGACAAAGACGAGGGTGGTGCGGTGCGCCGCGACGAGCTCGGCGAGACGGTCGTAGACCTGCTTCCAGACATCGCCCGACATCACCGCTTCGAGCGGCACCGGCGGCAGCTCCAAGGCGAGGTCGCGGGCGCGGCGATGGCCGGTATCGATGATCCGGCAGGCGGGCGGAGCGCCCGCGGCGCCGGCGCCGGTGAGAAAGCGCGCCACGGTCTCGACCGGCTTTTGCGTCGCCGAGAGGCCGATGCGCGGCAGCTTGCGGCCGCAGAGCGCGTCGAGGCGTTCCAGCGAGAGCGCCAGATGCGAGCCCCGCTTCGTCGGCGCGACGGCGTGGATCTCGTCGACGATCACCGTCCGCGTCGTCGCCAGCATAGCCCGGCCGGACTCGGAACCGAGCAGGATGTAGAGCGATTCCGGCGTCGTGACGACGATGTGCGGGGGCAAGCGGCGCATACGCTCGCGTTCACCTTGCGGCGTGTCGCCGGTGCGCACCCAGGTGCGGATCTCGACATCGGGAAGGCCCTGGGCGGCGAGCTCGGCGCGGATGCCGGCAAGCGGCGCTTCGAGGTTCTTCTGGATGTCGTTGGAGAGCGCTTTCAGCGGCGAGACATAGACCACCTGCGTCGCATTCCCGAGCTCACCGGCTATGCCCTGCCGCACCAATTCGTCGATCGCGGCGAGAAACGCCGCCAGCGTCTTTCCCGACCCGGTCGGCGCCGCGATCAGCACATGCTCGCCGGCCTTGATCGCCGGCCAGGCCTCGGCCTGCGCCGCGGTGGGCGCGGCAAAGCTCCGCTCGAACCAGGCGGCGACGGCAGAATGGAACAGAGCGGCGAGCGTCACGGGCAAAACCGGCGGTGAGCTGAGCAACCGATGGAGATAATGGGGTATCCGGGCGTGGAATCAACTCTTTGCGCCGCCGATGCCGCCGCAGCGCCCGGGTTATTCGGATCCGGTCCGAGCCATGCTTGCCG
>JASHUO010000626.1 GCA_030039975.1 Alphaproteobacteria bacterium | reverse complement strand
CTGCGGCCAGACCACCTCGCGCTTTGCCGCGGTCACACTGTCCGCCGTGGTAAACAGCGTGACCTCGTGGCCAAGCGAAACCAGCTCTTCGGTCAGGTAAGAAACGATGCGCTCGGTGCCGCCATAGAGCTTCGGGGGCACGGCTTCCGCCAGTGGCGCGATTTGTGCGATCTTCATTGGTCTCCCGTTCGTTCGCGGCCAGCGGGAGGGTCGCCCATCCCCTCGTCGCCGGCGTGAGGCAAAAGAAGGTGCGTTCCCGCAAAAAGGGGAAAGTCCTCGCTATTGACACCCTCGGGCTAGCTGCCGTTCCCTCGAAAGTTCATCATGGCATACTTGCGGCCACATGCCGCGGTGAAAGGCGCATCATAAGCGACGCGATTTCAACCGCAAAGCGATGCGGCGAACCAGAAGCGGACGTACCGGTTTGGCCGAGCGCGCCGCTCAAGCGAATTCCGAAGGCTCGAAGCATCTCATGTCCTCGTTGTCTCCGCGACAACGGGCGCGGCGCCAATCTATTCCCGCCGCGACGGCATGACGACACGGCTAGCCGCCCCAATAGCCCTTGCGACCGTAGTGACCGTGAAGCGTCGCTTCATAGGAGCGCCCGACCGCAAGGCGGCGCGCGCCGGCGTCGGGATGGCCCAGGGCCGATGCCGGCAGCAGCAGCTTGCGGCCGGAGAGAGCCAGCCGCCGGTATCGGCGACAGCCCAGCGCAGGGCCCAGCGCGCCTCGTCGAAGAGCAGATCGTCGACTAAGCCGACCGTCCCATCGGTCGCCGCGATCTCATAGCCTCTGAGCTCGGAGCATCGCCACAGCATGGGCGCCACCCCTTCGGTTCCGCCCTGCCAACGGAAGCGGGGGTGGTGGCGGTTCCTCAGCCTCGCGGTATAGAATAAGGCCATGAGCCCGCAGATCGAACGCCAGCGCGAAATCATCGACCGACGCGCGATTTCCGCGGCGCTCGACGCGCTGGCCGAAGATGCGCGGGAGCCGCCGCGCGCCAAAGTCGCCGAAGTGCTGCGCCGCGCGTTGCAGCAGGGCCGCGACGAGATCCGCCGGCGTTTCGATGCCGGCGCCACCGGTACCGTGGTCGTGCGCGGGCTGAGCTTTCTCATGGATCAGCTCATCCGCGTGCTTTACGACTTCGTCGGCGCGCATGTCTATCCGCTCGCCAATCCAACCGCCGGCGAGCATATGGCCGTGGTGGCGGTCGGCGGCTATGGCCGCGGCGAGCTCGCGCCCTATTCCGACATCGATCTCCTCTTCCTGCTGCCTTACAAGCCGACGCCCCATACCGAGCAGGTCGTCGAGTACATGCTCTATACGCTCTGGGATCTCGGCCTCAAGGTCGGGCAGTCGACGCGCTCGGTCGAAGAGACGCTGCGCCAGGCGCAGGCGGATCTCACGGTGCGCACCGCCGTGCTCGAGGCGCGCTACATCTGGGGCGACGAGAAGCTCTTCGCCGATATGAAGCGCCGCTTCGAGAGCGGAATCATCCGGCGCAGCGCGGCCGAATTCGTCCAGGCGAAGCTCGCCGAGCGCGACCAGCGCCATCAGCGCATGGGCGACAGCCGCTATGTCGTCGAACCCAACGTCAAGGAGGGCAAGGGCGGCTTGCGCGATCTGCAGACACTGTTCTGGATCGCCAAATACATCTATCGCGTCGATGATGTCGAAAAGCTGGTCGAGCAGGGCGTGCTCTCGGCCACGGAGGCGCATCGCTTCGAGCGGGCGCAGAACTTCCTCTGGACGGTGCGCTGCCACCTGCATTACCTCAGCGAGCGCGCCGAGGATCGGCTGACCTTCGATCTCCAGAGCGAGGTCGGACACCGCATGCGCTACACCGACCATGCCGGCACGCGCGGCGTCGAGCGCTTCATGAAGCACTATTTCATCGTCGCCAAGGATGTCGGCGATCTGACGCGCATCTTCTGCGCCCAGCTCGAGCTCGAGCAGGAGCGCCGGCCGCGCTTCACCTGGAAGCCCTGGGGCCTGCGCAAGCGCTCGCTCGCGGGATTCACCGTCGATGCCGGCCGCCTCGACGTGCTGAAAGAGAGCGCGTTCCGCGACGACCCCGTCAATCTGCTGCGCCTCTTCCATGTCGCGCAGGAGCACGGGCTCGACATCCATCCGCGCGCCCTCCGCCTCATCACCCGCTCGCTGCGGCTGATCGATGCGCAGCTGCGCGCCAATCCCGAGGCGAACCGCCTGTTCCTCGAGATGTTGACCTCGCGCAAGGAGCCGGAGATCACGCTGCGCCGCCTCAACGAGGCCGGCGTCTTCGGCCGTTTCGTGCCGGATTTCGGCCGCGTCGTCGCGCAGATGCAATACGACATGTACCATGTCTACACCGTCGACGAGCACACCATCTTCGCCATCGGCATTCTCGGCCAGATCGAGGCGGGCGAGCTGAAGCAGGAGCTGCCGCTCGCCTCGGAGATCGTCCACACCATCGATTCGCGGCGCGCACTCTATGTCGCGGTGCTGCTGCACGATATCGCCAAGGGCCGCGGCGGCGATCACTCGGTGCTGGGCGCGCAGGTAGCGGAGCGGCTCGGACCGCGCCTCGGCCTCAGCGCCGAGGAGACTGAAACCGTCGCCTGGCTCGTACGGTATCACCTGCTGATGAGCAACACCGCGTTCAAGCGCGATGTCGACGATCCGCAGACCATCCGCGACTTCGCCGCCCGCGTGCAATCGCCCGAGCGGCTGAAGCTTCTTCTCGTGCTCACCGCCGCCGATATCCGCGCCGTCGGCCCCAAAGTGTGGAATGGCTGGAAGGCGACGCTGCTGCGCGAGGTTTATCACCGCGCCCTGGAGGAGATGTCGGGTGGCATCGCCGCCGACGGCCGCGACGAGCGCATTGCCGCGGCGCAGAAAGCGGTGCGGGAGCTGCTGCTCGATTTCTCAGCGGCCGAAATCGAGGCCTTCATCGCCAAAGGCTATCCCTCCTACTGGCTTTCCTTCGATGCGCAGACCCAGGCGCGCCATGCGCGCCTCACCCGCGAGGCCGAGCGCAGCCACGCGCCGCTTACCGTCGACACGCGCGTCGATGCGCATCGCGCCGTCACCGAGATCACGCTCTATACCGGCGACCACCCCGGACTCTTCTCGCGCATCGCCGGGGCACTGGCGCTCGCCGGCGCCAACATCGTCGACGCCAAGATCCTCACGCTCGCCAACGGCATGGCGCTCGACACCTTCACCGTGCAGGACCAGTCGGGCGGCGCCTTTGACCGGCCGGACAAGCTCGCCAAGCTCGCCGTGCTGTTCGAGAACGTGCTCTCCAGCCGGGTGAAGCCGCATATCGAGCTGGCCAAGCCCGGCGCGATCCCGAGCCGTACGCGCGTCTTCACCGTCCCGCCCCGTGTCCTCATCGACAACAAAGCGAGCCGCACGCACACCGTGATTGAGGTGAATGGCCGCGACCGGCCGGCGCTGCTGTTCGAAGTGACGCGCGCGCTCACCAGCCTCAACCTGCAGATCTCGACCGCCAAGATCTCGACCTATGGCGAGAAGGTGGTCGACGTCTTCTATGTGAAGGACCTCTTCGGCCACAAGGTCGAGCATGAAGGCCGGCTCAAGGATATCCGCGAGCGCCTCTACGAGGTGATGGCCGAGCGCAGCAAGCCGCAAATGGCGGCGGAGTAGGCGCGACGCGAAGCGTCGTCGCCGGCGGGCGACAGCGGTTGCAGTTTTAGCCAATTGCGGAATTGCCTGCACGGTGCGGGCTCTCGCGGTTGCTAACGCAACCGCTGACGCCCGCCCGCGAATAGCGCTTGCGCGATGCGCAAGCGCTATTCGCGTAGATCCTCGAAGAACTCCTTCACCCGCGCAAAGAAACCTTCGCTTTCGGGATGGGTGGCGTGGCTGCCGCCGGCTTTCTCGAATTCGCGCAGCAGCTCCTGCTGGCGTTTGGTCAGATGCACCGGCGTCTCGACCATCACCTGCACATACATGTCGCCGCGCGCCGCCGAGCGCAGCACCGACATGCCCTTGCTCTTGAGGCGGAACTGATGGCCGCTCTGCGTTCCCGCCGGGACATTGACCTTGGCGCGGCCGCCATCGATGGTGGGCACCTCGATCGTGCCGCCGAGCGCCGCCGTCGGCATCGAGATCGGTACGCGGCAATGAATATTGGCACCGTCGCGCTGAAACAGCCGGTGAGGCTTCACCGCCAGGAAAATGTAGAGATCGTCCGGCGCCCCGCCGCGCAGCCCGGCCTCGCCTTCGCCGGCGAGGCGGATGCGCGTGCCGTCCTCGACGCCGGGAGGAATGGTCACGGCGAGCGTCTTCTCCTTGCGCGCACGACCCTGACCGCCGCAATGGCGGCACGGATTCTCGATGACGCGGCCGGCGCCGTGGCAGGAGGGACAGGTGCGCTCGATGGTGAAGAAGCCCTGCTGCGCCCGGACGCGGCCATTGCCGTAGCAGGTCGGGCAGCTCACCGGCTTGGAGCCCGCCTCCGCGCCGCTGCCGCCGCAATGCTCGCACGGCGACATGGTCGGCACCCGCACCGTCGTCTGCCGTCCCTTGAAGGCTTCTTCAAGCGAGATCTCGAGATTGTAGCGGAGGTCGTTGCCCCGGGTGTTGGCGCTCGGGCCGCGCCGGCCGCCCATGAACTCGCCGAACATCTCGTCGAAGATATCGGCAAAGCCGGCGGCGAAGCCGAAATCGCCGGCACCGGCACCGCCGCGGCCGCCATTCTCGAATGCGGCATGGCCGAAGCGGTCATAAGCGGCACGCTTCTGATCGTCCTTCAGGACGTCATAGGCTTCGCTGATGTCCTTGAATTGCTGCTCCGCCTGCTTGTCCCCGGGATTGCGATCCGGGTGGTATTGCATGGCGAGCTTGCGGTAGGACTTTTTCAAATCCTCGGCCGTAGCCGTCTTGGAGACACCGAGGAGCTCGTAATAATCTCTCTTTGCCATCGCCCGAACCCGAGTCCCCTACAGGCGAACCGCCCCGGCGCGTGTCACGCCGAGGCGGCTTCTCGTCATCACCATTCGGCTCAAGCCGAGCCGCGCTTCTTCTCGTCGACTTCCTCGAAATCGGCGTCGACGACCTTCTCGCCGCCGGCCGCGCCGCCCTGGCCGGCGCTGGC
>JASHUO010000625.1 GCA_030039975.1 Alphaproteobacteria bacterium | reverse complement strand
GTCGCTCTTCCCCGCCTCATAGGCCTGCCGGATCGCCGCTTCGGCATCCGCCGCCTGTTCGCCTTCGCCCAGCACCAGGGCGCGATAGGCTTTCTCCACCCGGTCCCAGCGCTTGTCGCGATCCATCGCGTAGTAGCGCCCGCTCACCGTGGCGATGGCGGTGCGGCCGAGCGCGGCCGTATCGGCGGCGAATTTGGCGACGTAGTCGCGGGCGGATTTGGGCGGCGTGTCGCGGCCGTCGAGGAAGGCATGCACCTTGACCGCGATGCCGGCTTGATCGAGAAGCCGCGCCAGCGCCGCCAGATGGTCCTGATGCGAGTGGACGCCGCCCGGCGACATCAGCCCCAGGAGATGCGCCGCGCCGCCGCTCCCTTTCAGCGCGGCGATGAACTCGGCGAGCGCCGGATTGGCGGCGAGGCTGCCATCGGCGATCGCCTGGTCGATGCGCGGCAGATCCTGCATCACCACCCGGCCGGCGCCGATGTTCATGTGGCCGACCTCGGAATTCCCCATCTGCCCTTCGGGCAACCCGACATAGAGCTCGCTCGCCTGGAGCCGGGCATGCGGCGCGGTTTCGAGGAAACGGTGCCAATTGGGCGTCGCCGCCGCGAGGATGGCATTGTCGGCGGGCTCGCTGCGGCAGCCCCAGCCGTCGAGGACGCAAAGCACCACCGGGCGGGGGCGGGGAGCCTGTTGCATGGACATGACTTATAGAGGAACGGCCGGCGCCGGGGTAGTGCTCCGAACCGCGTCACGCGGGCGCGGGCGTGCTTTGGGCCTGTTTCAAGCCGGCCGTAAGGGTGGTGGCGGGAAGCCGGACGGTGAAGCAGGAGCCCCGTCCGGGCGCGCTCTCCACCGTGATCTCGCCGCCCATCAGCCGGCAAAATCGCTGGCTCAGCGCCAGCCCGAGACCGGTGCCCGGCTGGCGGCCGCCCGCTCCCCCGACCTGGCTGAAGTCTTGGAACAGCTTCGACAGATTGTCGCGGTTGATGCCGATGCCGGTGTCGCGGACGGCGATGCCGATCCAGTCGCCGCCCGCCGCCCGCTCGCGCGCCGCCGTCAAGGTGATGCGGCCTTGTTTGGTGAATTTGGCGGCGTTGCTCACCAGGTTGAGCACCACCTGGCGCAGCTTGGTCTGGTCGCCGATGAGGGCGCCAAGGCCGTCGCCGCGCTCGACGATCAGCTCGTTGCCGTTCTGCGCGACCAGCGGCCGGCAAGTGGCAACGACATCGTCGATGAGGCGGGCAATGTCGACGGGCTGTAGGGCGAGCTCCATCTTGCCGGCCTCGATCTTGGAGAGATCGAGCACGTCGCTTACCAGCGACAGCAGGTGCTTGCCGGCGGCGTTGATGCGCCGGAGATCGCGGACCAGCTGCTCGTCGCGCGCGTGGCTGCCGGCGTCCTCGAGCAGCAGCTCGCTATAGCCGATCACCGCGTTGAGGGGCGTGCGCAGCTCATGGCTCATCGAGGCGAGAAAATGCGATTTTGCGTGGTTGGCGGCTTCGGCCTCCTCGCGCGCCCGAACCAGGTCCGCTTCGGTGCTCTGGCGCCGGGCGACTTCCGCGGCGAGGGTGAGGGCAAGCTCGTTTTGCCGTCCGGCGAAGGTCGCGACCAGCGTGCCGGCGCCGATCAGAACGGTAAAGATCGCGATCAGCAGAGCGAGGAGGCGCGGCGAGAGCGCCATGCTGTGGAACGGGACATCCGGCAGCGGAAAGAAGATCGACGCCTGCATGGCCGTGTAATGCATGCCGGCGACGGCGCAGCCCATGATGGTCGCGGCGATCGTCGTCGCCGGGACGGGATGCATTTGAGCGAAGCTGAAACGGATGCCGAGCGACACGAAGGACAGGACGACCGCGACCACGATCGACAGCGCGACGATGCCGGGGTCATAGCGTAGCAGCGCATCGGGCAGCATCGCCGCCATTCCCGAATAATGCATGGCGCCGATGCCGGCGCCCATGAGCACGGCGCCGATGGCGAGCCGGCCGAGGCTGGGCCCGCGCGGCTGGCTGATCACGCCAAGGGCGATGCCGCTCGCGATGATCCCCGGTATCATCGACAGCACGGTTCCGACCGGGTCGTAGGCGATGCCGCAGGGCAGCGAAAACGACAGCATGCCGATGAAATGCATCGACCAGATGCCCCCGCCCATGCTGATGGCGCCGGCCGTCGTCCAGGCCCAACGCGCAGGCGGCGATTTGGCGGCGATGATTCGCCCGGAGATCGACAGCGCGACCAAGGCGGCAAGGATCGCGATCGCAAGCGAGGTCGCGACCATGCCGAAGCTATAGGAACCGCGATAGGCGGTTGCCGGATCGGGGCTGTCGAAAACCGGCAGGAAGTGCCAGTCGAGCGTCAGCATGGGCGGCAGCCTCTGACCATGTTCCGGCCGGTTGGATCAGGCGGTTGCGGCGCCGTTCCAGGCATCGCCCGAGGCACCCGGTGCGGTCGCGGCCTCGGGGCCGAGCACCTGGGGAATGCGCAGCGTGAAGCACGAGCCGCTGCCCGGCTCGCTCGCCACCGTGATCTCGCCGCCCATCAGCCGGCACAGCTTCTGGCTCAGCGCCAGCCCGAGGCCGGTGCCGCCCTGGCGGCTGCTGCCGGCGGTGCCGATCTGGCTGAAGTTCTGGAACAGCTTCGGCAGATTCTCCGCGCTGATGCCGATGCCGGTGTCGCGCACGGCAATGACGATGCGTTCCTCGCCGCCGGCATCCGCTTCGCGCGCGACCCTGAGGGTGACGCGGCCCGCTTTGGTGAATTTGGCGGCGTTGCTCAAGAGGTTGAGCACGATCTGACGGAGCTTGGTGGCATCGCCGAGGGCGGTGCCGAGCGCCTCGCCGCGTTCGACCACCAGCTCATTGCCATTGACCATGACCAACGGCCGGCAGGTCGCCACCACCTCGTCGACGAAGTCCTCGAGATCGAAGGGCAGCACGGCCACTTCCATCTTGCCGGCTTCGATCTTGGAGAGGTCGAGAACGTCGGTGACGAGCGACAGGAGATGCTTGCCGGCGCTGTTGATGCGGCGCAGATCGGCGATCTGCTGCTCGTCGCTCGCCGCGGCGACGGCGTCCTCGAGCAGCATCTCGCTATAGCCGATGACGGCGTTCAACGGCGTGCGCAGCTCATGGCTCATCCGCGCGAGGAATTCGGATTTGGCGCGATTGGCCGCTTCGGCGTCCTTGGCGCGGCGCACGGCGGTGATGTCGGTCCAGAGATCGAGGCTGCCGCCGCCGGGCAGTCGGCGATGATCGACCAGCATCCAGCGATCGTCGCGGAGGTGATAGATGTGCTCGCCATCGCTGCCATGGCGCGCGAGCAGCGTGTCGAGATCGATGCTCTCGTCCTGCGGGCCCTCGGCGTAGAAGCCGCTGCGCAGCCGGAACGCCGCGATCCGACGGAACGACATGCCCTTATAGACGAAGTTGCCGGCATCGGTGTTGCGGTGGAGGTCGGCGAAGGCATGGTTGAGCGCAACCAGCCGATCCTCGGCATCGTAAAGCGCGAAGGGCTGTCGCACATGGCCGACGGCTTCCTCGAGCCGGCCCTCGGCGAGCCGTGCCGCCTCGGCCGCGCGGCGCTGCCCGGTGACCTCGGTGCCGACGCCGCGATAGCCCTTGAAGGTGCCGGCCTCGTCGAAGAACGGCACGCCGCTAACCTTGAGCCAGAATTGCGGCCGGTTCGCGGGTTTCTGCGAGAAGAGGAGATCGCGGAAGGGCTGGCGCGCGGTGACCGCGGCGACGAACTCGCGCGCCGTGTCGACTTCGGCCTGAAGTCCGGCGATCTCGACCAGGCGCTTGCCCAGCCGTTCGGCGACCGGGATGCCGACGATGTCGGTGAAGTTGGGCGAGAGATAGACGATGCGCATCTCCGCATCGATCTCCCAGAAATAGTCCGAGCCGGCCTCGTAGTGCTGGCGGAAGCGCTGCTCGCTCTCGCGCAGCGTGCGTTCGGCCTCGAGCTGCG
>JASHUO010000624.1 GCA_030039975.1 Alphaproteobacteria bacterium | reverse complement strand
CAATCTCGGCAAATCCTTCAAGAAGCGCCCGGTGTTGCGCAGCGTCAACGTCTCGGTGCAGCGCGGCGAGGCGGTCGGCCTGCTCGGCCCGAACGGCGCCGGCAAGACCACCTGCTTCTACATCATTACCGGCCTCATCGCGCCGGATTTCGGCACCATCACCCTGGATGGCCAGGACATCACCGATTTGCCGATGTACCGCCGCGCGCGGCTCGGCATCGGCTACCTGCCTCAGGAAGCGTCGATCTTCCGCGGCCTCACCGTCGAGCAGAACATCCGCGCCGTGCTCGAGGTCAACGAGCCGGTGCGCGAGGTGCGCGAAGCGACCATCGACGCGCTGCTCGCCGAGTTCTCGATCACGCATCTGCGCCGCGTCCCGTCCATGGCGCTGTCGGGCGGCGAGCGCCGCCGCGTCGAGATCGCCCGCGCGCTCGCCACCCAGCCGCATTTCATGCTGCTCGACGAGCCGCTCGCCGGCATCGACCCGATCGCCGTCGGCGAGATCCGCAAGCTCGTCATGCATTTGAAGGATCGCGGCATCGGCGTGCTCATCACCGACCACAATGTGCGCGAGGCGCTCGAGATCGTCGACCGCGCCTATGTGCTGCATGAGGGCCAGGTGCTGATGGAGGGCTTGCCGAACGAGATCGTCGCCGACGAGGATGTGCGCCGCGTCTATCTGGGCGAGCGGTTCAGCCTTTAGGAATTCCGAGTTCGTTGCGGGGGTGGGAAGAGGAAGCGGCCAAGTCTTGGCCGCTTCCTTTTTTGCGTCTGGCGCGGCCCGTTGCATGAGCCGGAAGCATTTCGGCCATGCGGCCCTCAGCCCGGCCGGCCGGGACATGATCCTTGCTGGGCTCCGCCAGTTGGTGTTTCCTATGAGCACGCCTGTAACGCCGCCATGCGGACATTCGCGGCACGGCAAAAGAACAAGCAACGTCGCGCCCTCGGCACAGCGGAGAAGGGAACGGCGGTGGGAGGACACAGCATCACCCCGGAACCTGCCGGGGCTGGAGGCATAAACCCGCCCGTCGCGGCGACGGGCGAGGCTGTGCTTATGCTGCGTGGCTTCTCCAAGCAGTTCGGCGGCACCCAAGCGCTCGATGATGTGAGCCTCGCGGTCAGGGCGGGCGAGATCCTCGCTTTGCTCGGCGAGAATGGCGCCGGCAAATCGACGCTGATCAAGATCCTGGCCGGCGTTCACGCCCTCGATGCCGGCAGCGTCACCTTCCGCGGCCGCGATGCCTCGGCGGCGCTGCGGCGGCTGCCGATCGCCTTCATCCATCAGGATCTCGGCCTCATTGATTGGATGACGGTCGCGGAAAACACGTGCCTGACGCTGGGTTATCCGCGCCGTCTCGGCCTCGTCGATTGGACGGCCGCAAGGCGCCGGGCGGCGCGCGCGCTCGACACCCTTGGCATCGATATCGACCCCGACATCCGCGTCCAGGATCTGAGCCGTACCGAGAAATCGATCGTCGCGATCGCCCGGGCGCTGGCCGCCGATGCCGAGCTTCTGGTGCTCGACGAGCCCACGGCCAGCCTGCCGGCCGACGAAGTGGCGCGGCTCTTCGCCGCCTTGCGCCGGCTACGGGCACGCGGCGTCGGGATCGTTTACGTCTCGCACCGCCTCGACGAGGTGTTCGAGATCGCCGACCGCATCGTCGTGCTGCGCGACGGGCGGGTGGTCGGCGAGCGCCAGACCGCGGCGACCAGCCCCGAGGAAGCGATCCTGCTGATCGTCGGGCGCGAACCTTCGCAAGTCTTCCGCCGGCCGGCGGAACGCGCCGGCGCGGCGCGGCTGGTGCTCGAAGCGCTCACCGTCGGCGATGTCGGCCCGATCGATGGCGCCATCCATGCCGGCGAGATGATCGGGCTGGTGGGGCTGCGCGGCGCCGGACAGGAGAGCGTCGGCCGCACGCTGTTCGGCATGCTGCCCTCGGCTTCGGGCCGCGTTCTGCTCGACGGGAAGTCGATCGCCCCCGCCTCGCCGCGCCAGGCCATGGCCGCCGGAATCTATCGCATCGGTGCCGACCGCGCCGGCGATTCGATCGTGCCGGGCCTCTCCGTCCGCGAGAACCTCTTCCTCAACCCGCTCGCCGCGGGGCGCGATGCCTGGTCGCTGCTGCGCCCGAGCCGCGAGGCGCGCGAGGCGGTCGAGCTGGGCCGCAAGGTCGGGCTCCGACCCAATGATCCCTCGCTGCCGATCGAATGGCTCTCCGGCGGCAACCAGCAGAAGGTCGTCATCGGCCGCTGGCTGCATCTCGGCGGCAAGGTCTATGTCTTCGAGGATCCGACCGCGGGCGTCGATGTCGGCGCCAAGGCCGAGATCTATCGGCTGTTCGACGTCGCACTCAAGGCGGGCGCGGCCATCCTCATTGTCTCAACCGATTTCGAGGAGGTCGCCAAAGTGTGCCATCGCGCCCTGGTGTTCGACCGCGGGCGGGTCGTGGCCGAACTCGCCGGCGATGATCTCTCGGTCGAGAATCTGATCGCCGCCGCTTCGGCGAGCGCCCGCCCGGCGGCGGCCTAGCCAATGCAATCGCTCAAATCGAATGCCCTCGAGCCCACCCGCAGCGAGCTGGCGAGACTCTCGCGGCGCGACGCGATCATCCGCATGCTGCCGGTCTATGGGCTGCCGATCCTGACGGTGCTGCTGATCCTCGGCTTCTCGCTGGCGCTGCCCGACACCTTCCCGACGATGCTCAATCTGCGCTCGATCCTGAGCGACAAGTCGATCGTTGCCTTGCTGTCGCTCGCCGCCATGCTGCCGATGATGTCGGGCCGCATCGACCTCACCGTCGGCTTCGGCATCGTCATGTGGCATATCCTGGCGATCAGCCTGCAGGTGACCTACCACTTCCCCTGGCCGCTCGCCGTGCTTGTCGTGCTGGCCTGCGGCGCGCTCACCGGCCTCATCAACGGGCTGCTGGTCGAGGTCGCGCAGATCGACAGCTTCATCGCGACGCTCGGCACCGGCACGGTCCTCTATGCGCTGGCGCTCTGGCACACCGATGGCCGGCAGGTGATGGGCGTGCTGCCGCAGGGCTTCCTCGACATCAACGGTTTGAGCCTTGTCGGCATCCCGATGCCGGCGGTCTATGTCGTGCTGGTGTCGCTGGCGCTCTGGATCGTCACCGAGCGGCTACCGCTCGGCCGCCACATCTACGCCATCGGCGCCAATGAGAAAGCCGCGGCGCTCAACGGCATCCCGGTCCGCGCCTATGTCGTCGGCGTCTTCGTCGCCTCCGGCGTGCTGGTCGGCTTCACCGGCGTCGTGCTCGCCGCGAAGCTGCGCATCGGCCAGGCCAATGTCGGGCTCGATTATCTGCTGCCGGCATTGGTCGGCGCCTTTCTCGGCTCGACCACGATCAAGCCCGGCCGCGTCAATGTCTGGGGCACCGTGGTCGGCGTCATCATTCTGGCCGTCGGCATTTCCGGCATCCAGCAGCTCGGCGGCGCTTTCTTCGTCGAGCCGCTGTTCAACGGCGCGACGCTGGTCATCTCGATCGCGCTCGCCGGCTTCGCGCAGCGCCGGCGCAGCGTGGCGCTGTCGAAGGCGGCGCCGGACGGCTGAAGCCCGGCGGCTCCGTGACGCCATTCTTATTGCCTTATTGCCAAGGGAGGAGAAGAGCATGTCACGCCATCGAGCTTATGCCAGCTGCCTCATCGTCGGCGCCGCCGCGCTCGTGCTGTCCAGCGTCGCCAGCCGGGCCGAGGACGACGCCTATCTCAAAGAGGCCAAGGACTACATCGCCAAGGTGACGGCGCCCGGCGCGCCGTGGACGGGTCCGACGACCGGTCCCAAGGCGCAAGGCAAGAAGCTCATCGTCTATGTCTCGGCCGACCAGCGCAATGGCGGCGCGCAAGGCGTCGGCGACGGCGCGCAGGAGGCGGCCAAAGTGATGGGCTGGGATTTCCGCATCCTCGACGGGCAGGGCTCGGTGCAGCTCCGCACTTCGGCGCTTGACCAGGCGATCGCGCTGAAGCCCGACGGCATCATCCTCGGCACGGTCGATGCGGCGGAGCAAGCGCCGGCGGTCGAGCGGGCGGTGAAACAGGGCATCAAGGTCGTCGGCTGGCATGCCGGCGCCGCGCCCGGCCCGATGACCAACCCGCCGGTCTTCACCAACATCACCACCGATCCACATGAAGTCGCCAAGGCCGCCGGACTCTACGCCGTCGTCGATTCCAACGGCACGGCCGGTGTCATCCTTTTCACCGACAGCATCTATGCCATCGCCACCGCCAAGACCAACGCCGAAGCGGCGGCGATCAAGGGCTGCAAGGGCTGCAGCGTGCTCGCGGTCGAGGATACGCCGATCGGCGATCTTGCCAACCGCATGCCGCAGCTGACCACGGGGCTGCTCGCCCGCTACGGCAAGAAATGGACCTACAGCATCGCGGTCAACGACCTTTATTTCGACTTCTCGGCGCCGTCGCTGCAATCGGCAGGCATCGCGCCCGATATCGGCTATCCCCGCCAGATCTCGGCCGGCGACGGGTCGGTGCCGGCCTTCCAGCGCATCCGGCAGAAGCAGTATCAGATCGCCACCGTCGCCGAGCCGCTGCATCTCCACGGCTGGCAATGCATCGACGAGCTGAACCGCGCCTTTGCCGGCCAGCCGCCGAGCGGCTTCGTCGCGCCGCCGCATCTCTTCATCGCCGCCAACCTGAACCGCGACGGCGGCCCCGACAACCTCTACGACCCCGAGAACGGCTACAAAGAGCAGTATCGGAAGATCTGGGGGAAATAGCGGGACAGCAGCGGAGCTCTGCCTCACCCCCCTCCCTTCCCTCCCCCTCAAGGGGGGAGGGGACTTCTTTGCGTGCTGGATAGAACCCCCTGAGGGGGAGGGTTGGTGAGCCGCTACCCGGCCCTAACCGGCCAGCGCCCGAACGGCACGACCTTGTTGTCGATGTCGTGGCCGATATCGGCGCGGCCGAGATAGGGGATGCCGGTGCGCGCGCACCAGTGCTGCGCCACTTCCTCTTCGGTCGCGCCGAAAGCCGGCTCGTTCGGCGGGATGGCGCTGCAGCGGCCGAGGCGGATGCCGGCAACGCGGCGCAGCGCCGGCGTGCTGGTGATGTGGAAGAAAGACCGGTCGATGCGGTACATGTGCTCCGCCACCTCCTCCAGCATCAGCATATGGCCGGCGAGCTCCGGCTGCAGCGGCGTGCCGATGAGATGGCTGAGCACGGTGATATTGAACGCCGCGCTCGGAATCTCCGGCGAGACCGTCGGCTCGAGCGCGCCTGGCGCGCCGTCGATGAGGAAAGCGAGCGCCCGCGCGACCGCGGCATCGCCGCCGGGGCGCAAGATGTCGACGGGCATCGGCCCATGTGCCAGGCGGGGGAAGCCCGCGCGGTAAAGCGCGGCCAGCAACGCGCCACCATCGCTATAGCCGAGATAAAGCTTGCTCCGGGCGGTCTCGGTCAGCCGGGGCAGGACGCGATCGACCAGGCGGCACGCGCCGTAACCGCCGCGCGCGAACCACACCGCGTCGATGGCCGCATCATTCGCCATCTCTACCAGGGCGGCGGCGCGCGCCGAATCGTCACCGGCGAAATGACCGGCGGAGAG
>JASHUO010000623.1 GCA_030039975.1 Alphaproteobacteria bacterium | reverse complement strand
AGGGCGGGCCGGTGGCCCCCTGGGCGAAGGCGTTCGACGATTGGCTCGCCACAGCGCTGGCGGAAGGCCGCCGCGCCGAGCTCCTCGACTGGCTCGACCGCGCGCCCCATGCGCGCGCCGCGCAGCCGACGCCCGACCACTTCCTGCCGCTCTTCGTCGCCTTAGGCGCCGCGGGCCCCAACGCCCGCGGCGAGCGTATCCACCAAGGCTTCACCTTGGGGAGCCTGAGCATGGCGGCGTTCAAGTTCGCAGCTTAGCTTCCCTCTCCGCGCGAAGCGGGGAGAGGGAGGGGACCCGTCGCGTCAGCGACGGGGAGGGTGAGGTGTCGCTCCGCGGCATGCGCGTGCTTCGTCCGAAGACGCTCTAAGCCGCTCGTCCCACCGGCATCGTCTCCGGCACCGCAAGTGCAAACAGGATCAGCGCCGCCAGCGCAAATCCGCTGAGCACCAAGAAAGCGGCAGAAAACCCGAGCCCGTCGACGATCGCACCGGCGATGCCGTTGCTGAGCGCAGCGCCGAGCCCCCAGCACGCCGAGGCGGCGCCGAGCGCCAGATTGTAGCGACCGGTGCCCCGGGTGAGATCGGCCACCACGATCGGGAACAGCGCGCCGAAAATGCCCGCACCCACCCCATCCAGCACCTGGATCGCGAGCAGCCCGCCGGGCGCGCCGACCAGGGCGAAGAGCAGGCCGCGCACCGGCAAGGCGCCGAAGCCGATCAGGAACAGCAGCTTGCGGCCCCAGCGATCGGCGCGGTGCCCCACCAGCAGGGATGCCGGGATCATCACGAGCTGGGCCAGCACGATGCAGGCGGCCATCCAGACGGCGCCGGTGCCGCCATCGCCGCCGCTCGACAGCCGCTCTCCCGCCAGCGGCAGCATGGCCGCATTCGCAAAATGGAAGAGCGTGATGCTGAGCGTGAAGAGCAGGAGAGGGCGGCTGCCAAAGATGGCATGCCTGCCGCTGACGGCGCTATCCTGCGGTTCGCGCCCGTCATCGGCGCCGCGCGCCACCTCGTGGTCGATTGCGCCGGGCTCGATCAGCAATACCGCGGCGATGCTCGCCGCCGAGAACAGCGTCACCGCCCAAAGCACGGCGACCGGCGCGATGAGCCAGCCGGCGATGCCGGAGAGCGCCGCCGTCGCCACATTGCCCGCATGATTATAGGCCTGGTTGCGTCCCACGCGCGCCGTGTAGGCCGCGCGCCCGACGAGACCGAGGCTGAGCGCGGCAATGGCCGGCGGGAACGCCGCATCGGCGATGCCGCTGCCCAGCTGCGCCACGCCCACCGGCCAGGGCCGCGGCAGGATCGCTTCCGTCATTGCCGCCAGCGCGACCGCCACGGCGCCGGCCACGACGATCGCCCGTTTCCAGCGCACACGGTCGACGAGCCCGCCCAGCGCCGGGCTCGCCGCGACGGTGGCCAGACCGGCGATGGTCAGCATCAGCCCGGCGGCACCGGGCGCCCAATGCCGGCTCGCGGTGAGATAGATGGCGAGAAAAGGGCCGAGCCCGCCTTGCACATCGGCCAGCAGGAAGGTCAGCCAGTCGAGCGGCGGCTGGGCCGCGCGCGCATCGGACCCGTGCGAGAGTCGAGAGCGCTGTCCGATCATCGCAACGAAACCAACATCCGCTCTCGGCGCTTCGTTTCATCCTGCGCTTCGACCACCGCGCCTATTCCTCCGCTGCAAGGCGCGCGAATTCCCGTTTCATCGCGTCGACGCGGGCAAGATAGTCCGCGACATCGTGGTCTCCGCAGTGTTCTTGCCGCCCGGGACGGAAGCCGCGGCGGGCGAATTCCGTGGCCGGCCGCATGCCGCAGAGATGGATGACGGCCGCGAGCTCCTGCCTCTGCGCCATCGTCGAATGGATATGCGCGTCCTCAAGAACCGCCGCGACATTGCGATCCAATAAGGCGGCCGTCAGCTCGATCGCGTCGCCGGGCAGGATCCGGGTATAGAGGCCGTCCGACCAGCAGCCCTGCTCGACGACCATGTGTTGGCGGATGCAATAATGCTGTGCGTCGGCGAAGGCCGCCGCCGTCATCTGATACATACCCACGGCGCTCGAGGCCGGTTCGTAAATCTCGAAGGGATGCCAGCTCAGGCGCCAGCGCCAATAGGTATGAGCGACGGGATTGCCGGCGCCCTCGACCTGCGCCAGCGCCGCCAGCAGCTCAGGCGCGATCGTCGCCGTCGAATACCGGCGAAACAGCGATCCGTAGTCCCGCCAGGTCTCCGCCGGCACTTTATTCAGCGCATATCGCGCGGGATAGAAGAGCTCGGTCGGCTTGCGGAAGACCTGATAGGCGATGTCCGCTGTCATGAAGACTGCGGCACCGATCGCCGCGATCACGACAAGCCGCACCGACAGCGGTGCGAGCGTCAGCTTTCGCCACACCCAGCAGGCGCGCTGCCACCATCGGCGCAGCCGCTCGAGCAAAGTGCTTTTTCGTCTGCGCTTCCGTTGCTGACGAGAACGGGGTCGGACGGCGCGCAACGCAAACCCGGTCATAATGTGGGCGATTATGCGCGAGCGGACGCCCGACGCAAAGCAAGGCGCTCAACTTTGATTTTTGTGCCGAGTCTTACGCGCAGCCAGCCGGCGGCGCTTCGCCATGCTCGCCATGGGCCAAACGCACCCTATCGTGCGTCTACCCACTTGTCCGATCCCTCCAGCTTGACCGCTACATTGGAAAAGGAGAGGTGCACCGGCTTGCCGTCCGCCGTCCCGCGATGCTCCGTCGAGATCAGGAGCGGGCCGGCCTTCTTGTAGCCCGCCCAACTTGTGATGACGAGCTGCGGTTTTTTCGGTCCGCCGCGACGATACACCATTTCCACAATTCGATTGTCGGGTCCGAGGAAAAGCTCCCACGTATCGCCGGAGGAGTAGCCGCCTTCCGCAGGATATTTCATCACCACTTGCTTCGCGGACCCCTTTCCCGAGGGCAATTTTTGCATGCCCATGTCCTGCACATCGGCGCTGGAGTCCCAGTAAACATGGAAGGGGAGCAGCAGCCAATATTGATCATTGACGAAATTCGGGTCGATGACGTCCGTCACGTCGGCCGGTGCGCCGTTGAGCTGAGAGCGAACATAGGTTGCCTTCACCGGCTTGCCGTCCTTGTCTTTTCCCTCAAAGGAGACTTGGTCGGTCTTGGGGTGCCAAACCCATGAGCGGGAGAGCGTCACGCCTGGCAACTGCGCGTTGAACGTATAGCGGATCGCTTCAATCTTCCCGAACGAGTCCAGGCCATAGGCCTTGGCAATCTGTTCGGCGATGGGTGGGCGCGTCTGTGCCCGGGAAGGTATTGCACCAAGGACCAAAAAAACCAGGAAACCGATCGTCGTTGAACGGCCCAACTGTGTCATGGCGGCCCTCCTCCTCGAATGATAATCCAGTTTGCGGCAGAGCCTCTCTGACGACTCTGCACGCTTGCGTGATCGCTGCACCCGACAAGGGTCGCCCCGTCAGCCCGGGACGAGGCGGAGACTGCTCATCTGAGCCCTGGCGGTTTCGGGATCGACGATGGCAATGACAAAGGTCTCTGCCGCTCTGCCCAACCCGTTCTTGTCCCACAAGGGCTGAAACTGGACCTTCACGAAGGTGATGCTGCCGGGTGCGACCCGCACCGCCTTGAACTCGTTCGGAAAGAGCCTGTCGCTTTGCACGCCGATCTCATAGTCGAGCGGCGCGACGTCGCGATAAAACACGGTGCCAGGCGCTGCGTCGCCAATCTTCATGTGATTGAGCGACACCGCGGTCCACACTTGTGAGCCATAGGTGCTGGCGTCGCGATAAATATAGAGGCGCCCCTTGCCGGGTGGCGGCGGTACGGCGACGGTTTGTTCGACGGAAGGGCTGCCGCTGCAGGCGAGCAGGAACAGGACACTCGCGGCGACCACGAGAAGCACGCGCGCTCGCATGGCAGCTCTCCTCCGCGCTCGCAGCACTCCGCGGCTGCTCCCCGGCGCGGGCCCCGCCCAGGGCGATTTTGAGATAGTGTAGCACGAGGGCATAAGCGGCACACTCGAAGCTCTGTCCATGTTCGGCCGTGCGGGATCTGCGCGTTGCGCGTCTGCCGCTTCCGAGCGCCGAGAGCACAGCTTGCCAAACGGCTGCCCAAGGACCATCTTCGTCATGCGCTTCAATCCGGCGCGAGGGCTTTGGCGTGCCGCTCTGATAGGAGCATCGATTGCCCAAGGAAGATCTGATCGAGTTCGACGGCACGGTGTTCGAGGTTCTTCCGGAGGCGCGCTTCCGCGTGCGGCTCGACAACGGTCACGATACCCTGGCTTATACCTCCGGCAAGATGAAGAAACACCGCATCCGCGTGCTGGTCGGCGACCGCGTCACCGTCGAGATGACGCCCTATGATCTCGATCGTGGGCGCCTCAGCTTCCGCCATAAGGACGAGCGCGCGCCCGCCGCGCAGCCGCCGCGGCACCGTCGGCGCTGACGAGGGCTTCCGCCGCTCGCGTGCCGGGTGGGCGCGCCAGTGTTCACCGCCTGTGTCGCTCGCGCTCCTCCGCGTCCTCCGCCATCTTGTCCAGCTCGAGCGCCAGGTCGATCAGCGCCGCGAAGATCGGCGCGCTGCCGGGGGGCACAAGCCCGGCGACACGGCGACATTCGGCCGCCTTCTCGCGCCACTGCGCAGACTTTGACATCGCCCGACGATACGCCGATCTAGCCTCGCCGGGTAGCTGAGGTTGGCAGAAGGCGTGCGGTCGCGATTACCGGCGAGGCGCGCCTGGCACCCGCTACCTCGCCTACGCGGCGCTACGGATCTAAGCCCGGCTTTTCGGCGCTGCCGTGCTGGCCGCCGGCTACCCGCCTTCACCGATGCGGCGGTTGTGAATCAAGCCATCGCAGGGCGTCGGCTCGCGTGAAGCCAAGCGCTTTGATCATGTCGACCGCTTGGTCGCGGCTCAGCGCCGGTCCTCCTCGGTCCCCACCCAGACCCGCGCGATATCGCCTGATTATGTCGTCGAGGGCCGCACGGCTACTTTCGTATGACTGCGCCATTCGTTGAATCCATTGGTTGGATATCGCGCCCTGCGCATCCGTCGGCAAGTCGGCGAGATGAAATCTCGGATATCTGTATCCGCAAGGCGCGTTTCTGTTCAATGAGGCTCCGTAC
>JASHUO010000622.1 GCA_030039975.1 Alphaproteobacteria bacterium | reverse complement strand
TTCATAGCCCGTACCCGGCGGCAGCGTCTCCGCCGCGATCTGATCCATGAGATCCATCGCCTGGCCGGAGCTGAAGCCTTGCGCCGGCAGACCGATGACGGTCGAGGACGGATAGAGGTTGTAGAGGCTGATCAGCGACGGGCCAACCGCCGGCACCATGGTTACCAACGCGCCGAGGGGAACCATGTCGCCTTGCTGGTTGCGCACCGTCAAATTGGCGATGTCCGAGGGTCGCAGCCGAAAACGCGAATCGGCCTGGACATAGATCTGGAAGGTGCGGCCGAACTTGTTGAACTGGTCGACATAGCTGGAGCCGATATAGCCCGCGAGCGTATCGAAGACCTGATCGAGCGATATGTGCAGCGCTTGCGCCTTGGTGCGGTCGATCTCGACGGCGAACTGCGGGACATTCGAGCGGAAGGAGGACGAGACGCGCTGCAACCCGGTCTGCGTCTCGGCCTTGGCGATGACGGAATCGGTGATCGCCTGCAGCCTGGTGAAATCGAAGCTGCCGTCGCGTTGCTCGATCTGCATGGAGAAGCCGCCGGCATTGCCGATGCCCTGGATCGGCGGCGGCGGCAGCACGAGAATCCGGGCATCGAGAATCCCGGCGAGCGCCCGGTTGAGCTGGGTCACGACCGAGAGGAGATTTTGTCCGGCGCCGCGCTCGCTCCAATCCTTCAGCACGATATAGGCGACACCGGCATTCGCCAGCGAGGCATTGTTGTCGAGCGGCGAGACGCCGGAGATGCCGATGACCTTATCGACCGCGGGCAGCTTGCCGGCGATCGCCGCGATCTGCTCGAGCACGCGCTGCGTCCGCTCCAGCGAGGCGCCATCGGGAAGCTGCACCGCGGTCAGAACATAGCCCTGATCCTCGATCGGCAGAAAGCCGGTGGGCACCCGCACCATGGCGTAGCCGGCGAGGGCCACCAGCAGCAAGGCAACCGCCGTCATGACGCGGCTATGCGCCACCATGCGCCCGATCAGCCCCGTATACCAATGCTCGAACCGGTCGAAGACGGCGTTGAAGCCGCGATAGAAGAAATTGCGCTTACCGGGCGGTACCGCCGGGCGCAGCCAGAGCGCGCATTGCGTCGGCTTCAAGGTCACCGCATTGATGGCGCTGATCAGCGCGGTCGCGGCGATCACCAGCGCGAATTGCGCATAGATCCGCCCGGTGAGGCCGGGCAGGAAGGCCGCCGGGATGAACACCGCCATCAGCACCAGGGTGATGCCGATGATCGGGCCGAAGAGCTGATCCATGGCGCGGATCGCGGCGTCGTGCGCGCTGAGCCCGCGCTCGATATGGTACGCAGCGCCTTCGACGATGACGATCGCATCGTCGACGACGATGCCGATCGCCAGCACGATGGCGAACAAGGTCGAGAGGTTGACGCTGAAGCCGAGCGCCGCCATGGCGGCAAAGGCGCCGATGATCGTGACCGGAACCGTGGTCGCCGGCACCAGCATGGCGCGCCAATCCTGCAGGAAGACCAGGATCACGATGAGGACCAGGACCGCGGCTTCGACCAGCGTCTTGTAGACCTCGTTGATCGAGGCCGAGACGAATTTGGTGGTATCGAACGGGATGTCGTAGGTGAGGCCGGGCGGGAAGGCGCGCGCGAGCTCGGCCATCTTCGCCTTGACGGCGCGCGCGACATCGAGGGCATTGGCGCCCGGCGTCTGGTAGATGCCGATACCGGCGGCGGGCTTGCCGTTGAGCGTGAAGGATTGCCCATAGGTCTGGGCGCCGAGCTCGACACGGCCGACATCGCTGAGCCGGGTGATCTCGCCATTGCTGCCGGTCTTGACGATGACCCTGGCGAATTGCGCGGGATCGCTCAGCCGGCCGGCGACATTGAGCGTGTATTGGAACGCCTGTCCGCTCGGCGCCGGCGGCATGCCGATCTGGCCGGCGGCCACCGGCTGGCTCTGCTGTTGAACCGCCAGGATCACATCATTGGCGTTGAGGCCGCGCGCTTTCATCTTGTCGGGATCGAGCCAGAGGCGCATCGAATACTGGGCCGCCCCGAACACGTTGACATTGCCGACGCCGGGCAGCCGGGCGATCTCGTCCTTGAGATTGATCGTCGCATAGTTGGCGAGGAAGAGGCTGTCGTAGCGCGCGTCGGGCGAGGTCAAAGCGGCGAAAGCGAGGACGGCCGTCGACCGTTTCTGAACCGTCACGCCTTGCGCCTGCACCCCTTGCGGCAGTTGCGCCAGCGCCGTCGCTACCCGGTTCTGCACCAGGATCTGGGCGAAATCGAGATCGGTGCCGATCTTGAAGGTGACCGTGAGGGTGTAGGTGCCGTCGTCGCCGCTATAGGACTGCATGTAGAGCATGTCCTCGACGCCGTTCACTTGCTCCTCGATCGGCAAGGCCACGGTATCGGCGACGGTGCGCGCATTGGCGCCGGGGTAGCGCGTGGTGACCTGAACCGTCGGCGGCACGACATCGGGGTATTGCGCGACCGGCAAGGTGAACAGCGCGACGGCGCCGATCAGCAGGGTGAGGAGCGCCAGCACATTGGCCAGAACCGGATGCTCGATGAAGTATTTCGAGATCACCGGGCCCGCCGCTATTTGGTTGCAGCGCCCGGCGAGGCGCTCGCCACCTGCAGCTCGGGCGCGACCTTCTCGCCGGGAATCGCGCGCAAGAGCCCGGCGACCACGACGCGGTCATCGGGCTTGATCCCGCCGGTGATCACGCGCAGCGAGCCGACCTGCGCACCGACCTCGACGCGGCGCTGCTCGACGACATTGTCGGATTTGACCACCAGCAGATAGCGGCCGGCGAGATCGCTGCCGATCGCTACATCGGGGACCAGCAGCGCGTCCGCGGTCGTGCCGGTGGGAACGCGAACGCGGACGAAATTGCCCGGCAGCAGCATGCGTTCGGGATTGTTGAAGATGCCGCGCACGGCATGCGTGCCGGTCGATTGGTCGACGACCGGCGAAAAATAGTCGACCGTACCGTGATGAGGAAAGCCGGTCTCGGTCGGCAAAGCGGCGTCGATGGGAATGGTCTTGAGCTGCTGGCGCAGCTCGGCGGTGGTGATGCCGCGCCGCGCCGCGTCTTCGCGCAGCCTTTGAACATCCTGGTCGGCCAAGGTGAAATTGATGTAGATCGGATCGAGCTGAACGATCGTGGCGAGCTGCGTCGGCGTCGTGCCGGCACCGACGAATTCGCCGATCGAGACGAGATGCGCGGTGACGATCCCGTCGAACGGCGCCTTCACCTCGGTATATCCCAGATTGATCTGGGCGAGCCTGACATTGGCCGCGTCCTGCTGCAGGCTTGCTTGCGCGGTATCGCGCGCCGCCCGCGCCTGATCGACCGCCGCTTGCGACGCATTTCCACGGCTGTTAAGTGCCGCCTGGCGCTGAAATTCGGGCGCGGCCTGGGCCAACGTCGCCTGGGCGGAGGCCTGAGTCGCCTCGGCCAGCGCCAGCTTTTGCTGATAGGGCTCGGGCTCGATGCGGAACAGGACGGTGCCGGCCTTGACGAAACCACCGTCCTGGTAATCGATCCCTTCCAGGAAGCCCTGCACGCGCGCCACCAGATCGACCGATTGTATCGCCGCAACGTAGCCGGTGGCATTGAGATAGTTGGTGACCGACTGCTTGACCGGCATGGCCACCGCGACCTTGGGCGGCGGCGCCGGCACATAGGTGTTGCTCTTGCCGCACCCCCAGAGCAGCAGCACGGCGGCAACCGTCGCCCATCGGCACAGGCGGAGCTTCGGCAAATCGTGCATCAGCTTCCTCGCGCGCGAGCCTCGCGCGACGGTAGCCCAGCCGGGAGGCGGGGACCAGCGGCAATCGTTAGAGGGATAGAGAAAGAGCCGCACTGCGCGGGCTCTCGCGGTTGCAAGAGCAACCGCTGCCGCCCGCCGGCGACAACGCTACGCGTTGCGCCTAGGCCGCTATCTTCCTCAGCTGCTCGACGCGGCGGCGCATCCCCCACCAGATGAGTTGCGCCACCCAGAGGTTGAGGCGAGTATTCGGCTTCAGCCCGACCGCTTTGAAGATCATGGCCATGCCGCGCTCGACATGATGCGGCCGGTAGACCGCATAGGCGCGCCGCGCATAGGCGCGGGCAAAGCGCGGGCGCTGATAGGCGGCGGCGCTGTTCTCGTTGGCGGCGTAATAGGCGTAGGACA
>JASHUO010000621.1 GCA_030039975.1 Alphaproteobacteria bacterium | reverse complement strand
ATGCTGACGCGCTCGGGCGACAACCCGGTCGCCTCGATCTGGCGCGGCACCAGATAGCGCCGCGCGATCTGCAGCTTCTCCTCCTCGGTATAGCCGGGGAGCTCGATCACCTCCATGCGGTCGCGGAGCGGCCCGGGGACGGTGTCCATGATGTTGGCGGTGCCGATGAACATCACCGAGGAGAGATCGAAGGGCACGCCGAGATAGGCGTCGCGGAAGGTCGAGTTCTGCTCGGGATCGAGCACTTCGAGCAGTGCCGCTGACGGGTCGCCCTGGATGCCGGCGCCGAGCTTGTCGATCTCGTCCAGCATCATGACGCAATCGCGCGCGCCCGCCTTGCGGATGCCCTGAATGATGTTGCCGGGCAGGGAGCCGATATAGGTCCGGCGATGGCCGCGGATCTCGGCCTCGTCATGGACGCCGCCCAGGCTGACGCGGACGAATTTGCGCCCGGTCGCGCGCGCGATGCTCTGCCCGAGCGAGGTTTTGCCGACGCCCGGCGGCCCGACGAAGCACAGGATGGGACTCTTGCCGCCGGGCTTCAGCTTTTGCACCGCGAGATATTCGAGAATGCGGCGCTTGATCTTGGCGAGACCGAAATGATCCTCGTCGAGGATGCGGCGCGCTTCGGCGATATCAATTGTCCGCTCGGTGGTGACCGACCAGGGCAGGTCGATGAGCCAGTCGAGGTAAGTCCGGACCATGCCGTATTCGGCGGCGCCTTCCGACATGCGCTCGAGCCGCGTCAGCTCTTTCTTGGCCTGGCTTTCGACCTCCGGCGGCATCTTCGCCTGGGCAATACGGCCCTTCAGCTCTTCGATTTCGCCGCTCTTGCCTTCCTCTTCGCCGAGCTCCTTCTGGATGGTCTTGAGCTGCTCGCGCAGCAGGAATTCGCGCTGCCGGCCTTCCACCGTCTCTTTGGTTTGCTGGCTGATCTGGCGTGACAGCCGCAGCACCTCGATGCGGTGACCGAGCAACTCGGAGACGCGCTTCACGCGCAGCGGCACGTCGATGAGCTCGAGCACGCTCTGCTTCTCGGGCGGCTCCAGGTCCATGACGCTGGCGATGAGGTCGGCAAGCCGGCCCGCGGCCGTAAGGGTCTGGATGGCGGTGGCGAGCTCGGGCGGCGCTTGCGGCAACAGCTCGAGCGTTTCCGCCGCCTGGCGCTTCAGATTGAGCAGCCTTGCCTCGAGCTCGGGAGTGCGCACCTCGCTCTCACCGATGCGGTCGATGCGCGCGGCGAGGAAAGGGAAGCCCGACAGGAACTCGATGACGCGGAAGCGATGCTGGCCCTGGACGACCATGTGATGGCCGCCATCGGCTGCGGTGACATAACGCAACACATTAGCGACGGTGCCGATCTGGTAGAGATCATTGGCCCCAGGGTCTTCGACCGTGGCCTCATGCTGAAGCAGGAGGCCGACGGGCAGCTCGCGCTGGACGGCCGCTTGCGCGGCGGCGACCGAGCGCGGCCGGCCGACCGAGATCGGCAGCATCGTGTTCGGGAACAGCACCGCGCCCCGCACGGGGATGATGATGACCGCGTCCTGCGGCAGCGGCGGCAGCTCGGGCGGCACAGCGCCACGGGAGGGGGCTTCGTTTATTGCCATGATCTTATCGGAGCTTCCTCAACACGAGCGTTAGGCATCCATCGACAAGCTCGCGCCGTGCCAGCTCGAAACGGCCGGCCGGCAGCGCGATCTGGCGTTCGAAACGGCCCTGGGGGATTTCCAAGCGATGAATGGCGGCTTCTCGCTGCAACGCCGGCGCCGGCCGATTGCCCGCGATGATCAGCACGCCCTCCCTGATGCCGACCTCGAGGCGAGACGCGACCACGCCCGGCAGCGCCGTGACGATCGATAGCTCCGAAGGCGTCTCGAAAATATCGACCGGCGGCTCCCAAACCGGGCGCGTCTCCGCTTCGCCGAGCCGGAAGAATTGCCGGCGCAAGCGTTCGGCGCGCGCCAGGGCCTCGCAAGCTTCCGCCCACATCCAGGCTTCGAGGTCACGCCCGTTCATCTGTCAAAGTCCGTTTCGGGAAAAAATAAGGCGCCGGCCGGCAGGCGCCCGACTCAGTCGAGATAGGAAGCAGGCCGGCAGATTCAAGCTACCGGCCCGCTCAGGGTCCGATCAATCGGCAGCGAGCGCCGCCGCTGCGCGCTCGACCGCCGCTGCTCGCTCCCGCAGCATCGGCTCGGCGAAACGGCGGACGCGCGCAAGCACCGCCGGCGATGCGCGCTCGGGCGAGCCGGCTTCGAAAGGCGGCTGAGGATCGTATTCGACCATGAGCTGGATCGTCTCTGCCGCTTCGCGGCCGCGGATCTCGTCGATCACGGCGAGGGCGAAATCGATGCCGGCGGTGACCCCGCCGCCGCTGATGAACTTGCCGTCGATCACGACGCGCTCCGCCGCCGGCTCCGCGCCGAAGGCGCGCAGCGCCTCGCGCGACATCCAATGGCAGGCGGCGCGGCGCCCGCGCAACAACCCGGCCGCGCCCAGCACCAGCGACCCGGTGCAAACCGAGGTGACGTAGCGTGCGCCTGCCGCCATCCGGCGGAGGAAGTGCAGCGTCTCAGCATCGCCGATCACCGCGTTGACGCCAGCGCCGCCGGGAACGCAGATGAGGTCGAGCGGCGGGCAGTCGGCAAAACTCGTCGTCGGCAAGATCTGAAGCCCGCGCTCGGCCGCGACCGGCGCGAGGCGCTTGGCGACGAGATGCGTTTCCGCCTCCGGCATGCGCGACAGGATCTCGAAGGGCCCGGTGAAATCGAGCTGGGTAAGGCGCGGAAACAGCAGGAAACCGATACGGAACGGCGCGGCGGTCATGGTTCACTCCTCAAGCACAGGAGTCCAGTTTGCCCGCGACAGGGCTTGGCGGAAATGACATAGTTCCCTCATTTTCTGCCAATGAGGTGACCATGCGCCGGATCGTCATCGTCGCTTTCGACCAGGCGCAGCTCCTCGACATCGCCGGGCCGCTGCAGGTGTTCGCCAGCGCCCGCGATCTTGCGGCGCTGCGCGCTCT
>JASHUO010000620.1 GCA_030039975.1 Alphaproteobacteria bacterium | reverse complement strand
ATCTCGAGCGCCGCCCGAACGCGGTCATCGTCGGGAAATAGGCGGATGCAAGGAGGTCGCAGGTCATGATTCATTCTCCCCGTCGCATCGCGCTCGTCGCCCTGCCGCCGCTCCTCGCCCTCCTGGCTGCGGGGTGCCAGTCACCGCCGTCGCGGCTCTACCTCTTGAGCTCGATACCGGCGACACCGCAATCCCAGGCGGCCGCTGCTTCCGGCTCATCGCGCCCCGCCCCCGCCGGAGCGCATGCGAATGGCCCCGTCATCGGCGTTTCCGTCACCATTCCCGAATATCTCGATCGTACCGACATCATCGAGAGAACGAGCGCCAACGAGCTGAAGCCGGTTTATGACGCGCAATGGGGCGAGAACCTGGCCGTGACCGCCGCGCGGACGGTCAGCGACAATCTCGCGACGCTGCTGCCCTCCGACGATATCATGATGCTCCCCTCGCGCAGCCGGCGGAGCTTCGACTATCAGGTCAATCTCGATTTGACCCGCTTCGAGAGCGATCCCCAAGGCGTCTCGACCCTGGCCGGCCGCTGGAGCATCTCGGACAGCGAGGGCGTGGAGAAAGCCAGCGGGCATGTGCTGCGGAAGGAGCCAGCCAGCGGCACGGGCTACGACGCGATGGCGGCAGCGATGAGCCGCAACCTCGCCGCCGTCAGCAGCGACATCGCCAATGCGCTGCAGCGGCTTCCCGCCCAATCGATGTCGAGCGCGGCCTCACCACCCTCCTCCGCCGCGCGAGCGAGGCGCTGAATGCTTGCCGAAGCCGAAATCGGTCATCGCGTCGAGAAGCAAGCCTTCGCCCAGGCCGTCCCCGGACTGCGCGAAGCGCTGATCAACGCGCAGTACGATCTGGGGCAATCGCGCCGCTTCGCCGTGATCGTGCTCCTCTCCGGCGTTGCCGCCGCGGGCAAGAGCGAGGCGGTGAACCGCCTCCTCACCTGGATGGACCCGCGCTACATCGAGACGCTGGCGATCGGCCACGAGGAGACCGAGGAGCAGCAGTCGCGCCCCTATATGTGGCGGTTCTGGCAAATACTGCCGCCGAAGGGACGCATCACCATCCTGTTCGAGCACTGGTACACGCAGCCCGGGTTGCAATACGCGATGGGGCACATCGGCGACGCCGAGCTTGGGCAGCGGCTCGCCGAGATCAACCGCTTCGAGCGTATGCTGACCGATGAAGGCGTTCTGCTGCTGAAGTTCTATATGCATATCACCAAGAAGGGCCAGCGCCGGCGCTTGAAGCAACTTGCCTCCGATCCGAACACGAGCTGGCGCGTCACGCGCGACGATGCGTTCTACGTCAAGAACTATCGTCCGGTGATCAGAAGCGTCGAAGAGATGCTGCGTCTCACGAGTCAGGGCTATGCGCCGTGGATCGTTACCGAGGCGGCCGATCGCCGCTACCGCGAGCTCGTCATCGGCCAAACCTTGCTCCGTGCCATCAAAGGGCGGCTCGACGCGACCGCGAAACCGCCCGCCAGCCAGCGCGACGGTACGGAGTTTCGAATCCCCGCCCCCGACGGTCGATCGGTGCTCACCGCGCTCGATTTCACCAGCCGCGTGGCGCCGCGCACCTATGCCGACAGGCTCGAGGCGCTGCAAGGAAGGCTGTCCGAGCTGACCCGGAGCAAGGCCTTCCAGAAGCGCTCGCTCATCCTCGTGTTCGAAGGCTGCGATGCCGCGGGTAAGGGCGGCACGATCCGGCGGGTCGCCCAGGGGATCGATCCGCGCAGCTACCATATCGTTCCCATCGCCAAGCCGACCGACGAAGAAGCGGCTCATCCCTATCTCTGGCGCTTCTGGCGCCATATTCCGCGTCACGGGCGCGTAACCATGTTCGACCGCTCCTGGTATGGGCGCGTGCTGGTCGAGCGCGTCGAGAGCCTCTGCCCGGAGACGGATTGGCGCCGCGCCTATGGCGAGATCAACGACTTCGAAGCCGATCTTACCGCCGGCGGAGCGATCTTGATCAAATTCTGGCTGGCGATCTCCAAGACAGAGCAGCTCCGCCGCTTCAAGGACCGCGAGCGCCAGGCGTTCAAGCGGTTCAAGATCACCAAAGAGGATTGGCGCAATCGCGACCGCTGGGACGATTACGAAAAGGCGGTCGAAGTGATGGTCGCCCTCACCAGCACCGACATCGCTCCTTGGATGCTGGTCGAGGCCGAAGACAAGAATTCCGGCCGCCTCAAGGTCCTGCGCACGATCTGCGAGCGGCTCGAGGCGGTGCTGTGACCCTCGGTGCCGGCCGAGCGCTCGCGTGGCAAGCGCCGCTCGGCCGTTGCCGCACGCACCGGCTTGGCCCCATGTCCTAATTGTCGCCTTGCCCGCGAAAGCGGGCATCCAGGAGCTTCAGCTCGATGAGCGGAGCCCTTTGCTCTGGTTTCCCGCTTTCGCGGGAAAGGCGGAAAAAGAGATTGGAGTCACGGCTTTTTTTTTCGAGATGTGTATGTACCGTAGCGCTTCCGCGGGGGTGACGAACAAGAGCGATTGCCTTCGACCCGATACGGCTCCCGCCTTCACATCTCGTCGATCACGCGATTGCGGATGGCGTAGCGGACCAGCTCGGCGAGCGAGCTGACGCCGAGTTTCTTCATGATCGTCGCGCGATGGGTTTCGACGGTCTTCACGCTGATCGCGAGCACGTCGGAGATAGCGGAATTGCTGCGCCCTTCGGCCAGGAGCTGCAGAATTTCCCGCTCGCGGGCGGTCAGGACGCGAAAGGGGCGCGTTGACGGCTTGCCGGCTTCGCCATAGGCGAGGAAGACGTCGAGTACCGCATGCGCGACCGAAGGGGTGAGGTAGGGGCGATGCTCAGCCAGCGCATCGACCGCCGCGGCGATATGCTCGGCAGCCTCGGCCTTGACGAGACAGGCCTGGGCGCCGGCGGTCAGCAGGTCGCGGATGAGGTCCTCGGTCTCGTGCACCGTAAGCACCAGGATCTCGGTGTCGGGGCGCACGCGCTTGATCCGGCGCAGCGCCTCCAAGCCGTTCATTTCGGGCAGCGCCAGATCGAGAATGGCGACATGCGGCGACAGGCGAAGCGCCAGCTCGACGGCCTCCCGCCCGGTCGAGGCCTCGCCACAAACGCGCCAATCGAGGTTGCGGTCGAGAAGCCGGCGCAGCCGATCGCGGCTCGCATCATCGCCATCCGCTAGGAGGATACGGAGCATGATCGTTCCTCGGGCGTGGTAGCCGAGGCCAATAGGCTAGCCGCGGGCCCGGTGCATGGGCATCAGGCGGCATCAGCACGCGGCCGGAAATATCGCTGTAGAAAGCGACGGGCAAAGCCACCGCGGGCCAGCGCGGCGCCATCGCGGTTCGCCCTAGGGGCGCGCTCTCAGGTGATTTGAGCGATGCCCTCGGGACGTCACCCTATGGTCGAGGGGGCGGTGCGAGCCCATCATGGCACGACGCCGTGCGCCAGGTGGCTCACCTGGTTTCGTCGCCTTGAGGCAACACCGTCGCGGAGTGCGCATGCCATGGCACAGTCGGAGACCAAGCCCACGGGAATCGGTTTAGCCGGCGAAAGCTTCTTCAGCGTCCAGGATCTGCAGGTCTACATGACGCAACGCCGCCACGCCGAGCAGGCGCAGGAGGAGGCGCGCCGGGCGGCGATGGAGCAGGCCGAGAAAGAGCAGATCAAGCAGCTGATGACGCCGATCGAGATCAACGATGAACGGATCGCCAACTTCATGCGCCGGGTCCGCCAGGCGGCAGAACAAGGCGAGCATCAGATCCTCATCCTGCGTTTTCCCTCCTCGATGTGTCAGGACAGTGGTCGGGCGATCAACAATTCACTGGCGGGCTGGGAAGACACGCTGGTCGGCGTGCCGCTGCAGATCCTGAATGTCTGGCATGAGCATTTGAAGCCGCTGGGGTTCCGCTTGAGCGCCGAAGTGCTCGACTATCCCGGAGGCATGCCCGGCGATGTCGGGCTCTTCTGTCGCTGGTGAGGCCGCGGCCGCGTCGCGCCGCGCCAGCCCGTGAACGACGCCGCGCCCCCCGAAGGACATGACGGCATCGAACGCAGGATTGCCGGGATCCTGCTGTTGCTGCTGGCGATCGGCTGCGTTCTCGTCTTGCGCCCGTTCCTGTCGGCTTTGCTGTGGGCGGCGATCCTCGCCGCGTCCACCTGGCCGATCTATGCTCGCATCGAGCGCCTGCTCGGCGGCAGACGCAGCGCCGCCGCAGCGGTGATGGTGGCGTCGGCGGCCGCATTGTTTCTGCTGCCTTTGACGCTGC
>JASHUO010000619.1 GCA_030039975.1 Alphaproteobacteria bacterium | reverse complement strand
GATCCGGTCGAGGGCCTGCTCTACGCCACCACGGGCGACAGCTATTCCGATCCGGCGGCAGCCACCTCCGATGCGATCGTGGCGTTTCACCTTGCGAATGGAGAACAGGCTTGGTCGCGCCAGATGACGGCCGGCGATGCCTACAACATCGCTTGCGCAAGTCCAACGTCCGGCTCGACGAGCAACTGTCCCGAGGCGAACGGCCCCGATTTCGATTTCGGTTCATCGCCGGTCCTGGTGCAGCTTGCGAACGGCAAGCGCGCGCTCATCGCGGCTCAAAAATCGGGCGTTGTCTACGCCGTGGACCCGGATCGGCAGGGCGCCATCATCTGGCAGCGCCGCGTCGGCGAGGGTGGCAGGCAGGGCGGCGTCGAGTGGGGTGTGGCCGTCGACGAGCGTAACGTCTACGTCGCGCTTTCGGACGTGCGGGTGGTGCGACCGGCTTCTGAGTCTACGGCAGGCGCCCAGAAATCTATCTTCGGCCCGAGCTTGCTACTTGACCCTTCCGCCGGCGGCGGGATGTTTGCGTTGGCGCTGGATACCGGAGCAGTGGTCTGGCATACGCCGCATCCTGGCTGCGGCGACGCTCCGGGATGCAGCCCCGCGCAATCGGCGGCAGTGACGGCGATCCCCGGCGTCGCTTTTTCCGGCGGTCTTGACGGTCATCTCCGCGCCTACGACGCGGCAAGCGGGCGGATCATCTGGGACGTCGACACCAAGGGGACCTACGAGACTGTCAACGGGCTAACGGCCTTGGGCGGCTCCCTCGACGGGCCTGGACCGGTCGTCGTTGGCGGGATGCTTTACGTCAATTCGGGATATGCCTTCACCGGCGGCGCGCCCGGCAATGTTCTCCTCGCATTTTCGGTCGACGGCAAATAGCCAGTTCGCGAACCGCGCTCGCTGTGCTTTGGGTGCGACGCCGCGCGGATCAGAGCAATATCCGGGGTTGGCACGGAATGCGACGTCGCCTGCTTCGCGCGCGACGTCGATCGATGAAGACGCCGCCGTTGGCGGAGGTATGCATGAGTACAAAGCCGCGATTGATGGCTGTCGCGTTCGCATTGTGCGGCTTGGCGCTGTTTGGGCTGCCCGCCGCGAAGGCGACGGACCCCGCTACGCCAGTCTTCTCCGATACCGGCCCCAATGCCGACGAGTATGGAGCGTCCGACGGCTATCCAGTCGGCAGTCTCAGCGTCGTCGCGCAAACGCGCTATCTCGTCGGCACCTACAGCCATTTCGACCGGATCGCGCGGGTTCGCGTGGTGACGCGCGCACCAACAGCCTGGTCCTTCCGGCGCGCGCCGGCGGAGCTGGATGTGAGCTACACCTTCCAAGGCGAGCGCCACGACATCGCCGATTATCTGCGCCGAAATCCCGTCACCGGACTGCTGATCGCCAAGGACGACACGATTCTCTATGAGCACTATCAATACGCGCGCACTGATCGCGACCGGTTCCTGTCGCAGTCCATGGCTAAGACCATCACCTCGATGCTGATCGGCATCGCCGTCGGCGAGGGCAAAATTAAATCCATCGACGATGACGTCGAGGCCTACGTTCCCGGCCTCGCCGGCACCGAATACGGCAAGACTCCGATCCGGGCCTTGCTGCACATGTCCTCCGGCGTGGCGTTCCACGAGGTTTACGACGGCAAGGACGACATTGCTCGGCTCGGCCGCGAGCTCTTCGGCGCGAGCGGAAGGAGCGCAGTCGCCAGCGTCGCCCAGTTCAATACCCGCGTCGCCCCACCGGGCACGGTGTGGCATTACGCCAGCATCGAGACCGAGATATTGGGTCTCGTGCTGCGCGCCGCCATCGGCACGTCGGTCGGCGACTATCTTCGCGACAAGATCTGGCAGCCGATCGGAACCGAGGCCGACGCGTCCTGGGCGATCGACAGCACCGGTCAAGAGATAACCTTCTGCTGCTTCAACGCCGTGCTCCGCGACTATGCGCGCTTCGGCCGCTTGCTCGCCTATGACGGGGTCTGGAACGGTCGGCAGCTTATCCCGCGGCAGTGGCTGCTTGACGCGACCACGGTCAACCCCGCCGACGCTTATCTCGCTCCTGGCGCCGCCACAAGCTTTTACGGCTACGGCTTTCAGGTCTGGCTTTTGCCGGGGGCGAAGCGACGCTTTGTGTTGCTCGGCATCCGTGGGCAAATGATCTTCGTCGATCCCGGTTTGAAGCTCGTGATGGTGCATACCGCCGTTCGTCCGAAGCCGGTAGATCCAGAGGCCACCAGAGAAGCAATCGCGCTGTGGTCGGCGTTGGAGCAGCAGTTCGATAGCGACGGGCGCTAACTGCAGGCGACGGCGGAACGAGGTGTTCGGGGCTCGCCAATCCGTTGGCCAGCTTTTGGCACTGGCCGGTGCTACACCTTGACTTCAAAGTAGGTCTGCTCTTTGCGGCGAAGCTGACCGTGGGCGAATGTCGTCGGGACCGCCGCTCGTGACCCGCAGCGCACCTCGGACCTGCTGTGGGAGAACTACTTTGGCATCAGCGGAAATCGCCCGCGCGCTCGTACGCCTGGTCGATCAGCCGCACGGCTCGCGCCCAGTCGTGCACGCTGATCGGTGGCGGCGCGCCTCGCCGCCAGTGGTCAAGCGCGTCGCGCACCGCGATGAAATATGGCGCGGTGAGGTCGGCGCCCGCCAGGGTTTCGTCGCCCTCGGCGGTGGCGAGCTTCATGGTCCCGTCCTTCATGGTGAGGATGGCGTCGCGGCCGGCGATCTTCCACTCACCGTCAGTGCCGTTACGGGGGAAGCCGTTGCCCACCTCGACGGTGCCGAGAATGCCGCTTGCCGAACGGAGCATTACCGAAGCGTAATCCTCGACCGGACGCTCATGCGCGCGCCGGCTCAGTTGGGCACCGGTCACCTGCGCCGGCTCGCCGGTCAAGTGGAGAAACATGTCCAACCCGTGAGCGCCCAGATTGCGGAGGCAGCCGCCTCCGGCCTCGGCGGGATCGAGCATCCAGGCGCAATCCCATGCTTCGTAGCGTGCCGGCCCCGGTCGGTTGGTCCGGACGTAGATGTGCGACAGCGGGCCGAAACGCCCCGCGGCAAGCAGCTGACGGGCGCGTATGGCGAAGGGCCCGTAGCGTTGGGCCAGCGGGACAGCGACGAACGCGCCGAGCCGAGCTGCCTTGGCAGCCACCGCCTCCACCTCGGGCGCGTTGATGCCCATTGGCTTCTCCATCAGGAAGGGATAGCCCTGATCGAGCAGGTCGTGGGCGATCCCGGCCATCTGCCGGTGCCGTCCGAGCGCCACGACGAAGTCGGGGCGGATCGTCGCCAGCATCTTTCGGTAGTCTGTGAAGGTCGGCGGGCTCCCCACCTCGGCCGCTCGTCGCGCGACGAGACCGGGATCCGAATCCTGGATGGCGACGAGCTCCACGTCCGGCATGGCGACGAGGTGGCGGAGGTAAGCGGCGTCGTTGAGCGCATGCCAGTGGCTCACCTCGATGGCGGCAACGCGAGTGGTCATGGGCGTCCTCTGCGGAAGTGCGCTACATAGTGACATCGATCGACGCGAGAGAGAAATGGGGGCGGGGAGACCCAAGGTTTTCAACGCCGCGGCTCGCCCGTTGAGGAAGCGTCGCTGGCTGTAATCAAGTTCGGAGTGGCTGTCGGCACGTCGCGTCGGCGCGGCGGACGAGACCGTGCACCGCGGATAACCCATGTTACCGGCTGCCGGGCTCCCGTGTGCTCCGCTTCGAGCATGCGAGGCGCGGGGTGGGCTGCACCGCGCAACGCGACCACGCCGGTCGGATTCGAAACCTGGATGGAAGTGACGCGA
>JASHUO010000618.1 GCA_030039975.1 Alphaproteobacteria bacterium | reverse complement strand
CGCAGCGATCGACGATCGCGCGCCGCGTGCAGGAGACGCTGTTGGAATTGCGCCTGGTGGTCGATTCGCTGGGGCCGGTGGAGGGCGATCTTGGCGTGGTGCTGGGCAGCGTGCGCCATCGCATGCGCGAGCCGATCGAGGAATCGGGCGTGCGGTTCCTGTGGCGGATCGGCGAGCTGCCTGTGGTCGACTACCTGACCCCGCGTTCGATTCTCGCCATCCAGCACATCGTGCTCGAAGCCATCGCCAACGCGCTGCGCCATGCCGCCGCCACCACGATCGCGGTGCAGACCGAAGCCGAACCGGGAGATGAATGCCTGCGCGTTTGCGTGCTCGACGACGGCCGGGGCTTCGACCCGGAGCGCGTGAGCTGCGGTCGCGGTCTCGAGACCATGCAAAGCCGCGCTCGCGCCTTGGGCGGCAGGGTCGAGATCGCGTCGCGAGCGGAGCGCGGGACCAGCGTCACGTTGATCTTGCCGCGACACGCGCAGGACCCGATGCGCGACCCGCCGGTCGACGTCTTACGGCATTCCATCCTGAAGCCGTGAGCGAGTGGGTCGCTGTGCTGGTTACATCGAGTTAATCTGTCGGAAGGTCGGGCGTAACACCGCGATCTATATCTCTCGACGAGACGCCGAGCATTGGTGCGCGACGTCGCCCCGAGAGGGATACACATAAATGCGACGCCCCGATCTTCTTCTTCCCGCCGACGAGCACACCGGCTCCATCAACAACGAGTTCATCATCCGCCAGGAGCTTGGCTACAATCTAGGCTCCCGCCAAGGCGTCGTGCTGCAGATGGCCGGCGAGAGGATGACCTATCGCCTCATGCGGCTCTGCAAGGAGGGCGCCGCGGCCCACGCCCGCAACAAGTGAACCCCCGCTCACCCCGACACTCATCAGGACAGCCAAAAAGGCCGCCGTTTCAGGCGGGCTTTCGTCTTCCAGCGCGCCGTGCGATAAATCGGATCGGTCCCTGCGTACCGGATGGCGTCGGGCGTCCGGGACTGCCTGATCCGGCCGTTCCAATGATCGCCATTTTGCGCGAAGCGCTCAGCTAGCATGTCTTTGTGCGAGAAGGGGAGGCCCCGACATGATCAACCTAAGCGCGATTGGCCACGTCTTGCTGCGGGTCACCGACGAAGAAGCGTCAAAGCGGTTCTACCGCGATGTGTTGGGGTTGCGCATCGCCGAGCAAGACCCCAAGCACGGCGGCGTGTTCATGACGCTGGATGACGGCTTTCATACAATCGACATTGTGCAGCATCCCGCACCGAAGGATGCGCCGAGACCGCAGCGCGGTCAGCTTGGGCTCGCGCATATCGCGTTCAAGGTTGCCAGCTATGCGGCGTTGCGCGAAGCCTACACCCACCTGCTCAAATACGGCGTCGAGATCCAGCGTGCCGCCGACCATGTCTGCCAGCGCAGCATCTATTTCGCCGATCCCGACGGCAATGGTTTGGAGATCTATTATGAGATGCCGCGGGCGCTGGAGCTGTTCCCGAACGGCCGCGGCGACGAGGACGAAGTGCTGCCGCTCAGCAGCGCAGACGATCCGCTCCCCCAATGGCTGATGGAGGAGTGGCCCGGCCCGGCCGCGATGGCGAAGGTCGAACGGCTGCGCCGCCCGGCGGCAGCCGCAGTCGATTGACCTCGACGCGCGGGTCTACCCAGCGCGGACTTCGCGCAGGAAGTCCTCGGCCTGTTGCTTTAGCATCTCGCTGTGCTTGCTCAGTTCGCTGGCCGACGAAAGCACCTGAGCCGCGGCTGCTCCGGTCACCTGCGCCGCTTGATTCACCGATGCTATGGTCGATGTGACCTCCGAAGTGCCTGTGGCCGCTTGCTGGATATTGCGCGTGATCGCTTGAGTGGCGGCGCCCTGGTGCTCTACGGCCGATCTGATCGCCGCCGCATTCTCATTCACCTTGGCGATCGTTTCGCTGATGCTCTGTATTGCCTCCACAGAGGCCTGCGTTGCCTCTTGGATTGCCTTGATCTGCGCCGCTATCTCTTCGGTCGCTTTGGCGGTCTGCGTGGCGAGCGATTTTACCTCCGACGCGACCACCGCAAATCCTTTGCCGGCCTCGCCGGCACGCGCGGCCTCGATCGTTGCGTTGAGCGCCAGCAGGTTCGTTTGTTCCGCGATGTCGCTTATCAGCTTCACCACGTCGCCGATCTTCTCTGCCGCCGCCGAGAGGCCTTCAACTTGATCATTGGTCCCGATCGCCTGCCGCGCAGCATCGCCGATCATTCCCGCCGAGCTGCGCACCTGCTCTGCAATCTGATTGACGGACGAAGAGAGCTCCGTCGTGGCGGTCAGAACGGTTTGCACGTTCTGCGATGCTTGTTCCGAAGCCGCGGCGACGGCCGTAGATTGGCGTGAAGTCTCTACCGAAGTCGCCGACATGGACTGCGCGGTAGAGCGAAGCTCGACCGCCTGCGACGTGACGCTCGTTAGTATTCCGCCAATATTGCTCTCGAAGCGCCCAGCAAGGTCGCGCATCGCTTTGCGGCGGTCTTCCGCAGCACGCTGCTTTTGTGCCTCCTGCTCGCCGCGCAGCCGTTCGGTTTCGATCATGCTTTCCTTGAAAACCCGCACCGCTTCGGCCATTGCTCCGATTTCATCACCTCGTCCGACGTTTGGTATCGTCCCGGTGAAGTCCCGCGCGGCCAGTCGCTTCATCGCCTGCGCGATGACCCGGATCGGCGTCGAAACACCGGCGATGATCAGGTAGGCCGCGACCAGGCATGAGAGGAGAGCCACTCCCATCAAGCCGCCGATCCAGAGGCGCGACGATGCATAGGTTGACGAACCGATGTCTGCAGCCTGGTTGCCGTTGGCGACTGTGGCATCGATCGTGGTTTGCAGGTCCGCAAAATACCGGTTGAAGGTAGAACGCATGTCACCGGTGTAGCGCTTCACGGCTTCTGCGGTGTCGCCCTTCATTGAAATCGCGACCAGCTCGTTGCTCAGTGCGAGATATTGCGCCCATTCGCTCGCGATGCCGTCGGACCGGCGGCGCATGTCTTCCGTCTCGACGAGCGCCCGGTATTTTGCGAAGAGCTTGTCGACCTCGCCAGTGAGTTGCCGCAGCGTTGCCGCTTCTTTCGACTTCGCGACCTCATCGGCCTGAAGGACATGCGCCGCCTCGATCTGCCGGTAGCGCATGGTGACGAACTTTATTTCGCCAAGCACTTCTGTTGCAGGAAGCCAAGTATTTCTGATCTTGGCTGCCTCGTCATTCACCGCGCCGAGCTGATTGATGGAAAGTAGGCCTAGGATAATAGTTACGGAAAGAACGATCCCGAAGCTGAGCAACGCTTTGGTGCGGACTGAGAGATTGGAAACGAAAGTGCGAGTCATTGCCTCTGTTTCCGCTTGATCATGCCGAAACCGGACTGCGACGAGTTCTCTACTGACGATACTTCGAAAGTGAATAAAATCTGATTAAGCGTTCGATCCCTTGGCTTTCGCACGCGCGTAAGTGAGGGCTTTGGCGTGGAGCCGCCGCACGCCCTTGCTCGCTTCGAAGATCCTAGTCTCCGAGCGGCGGCAGCAGCCTTCCGCGTTCGACAATGATCTTGTTGTCGAGCGCGATGGTGCAGTGGCGCAGTGGCAGATCGAAATGGCCGCGGGTGAAGCGGCCGGCGGTCTCGTTGGCGCCAGTCGAATAGAGGAAATTGCCGGCAAAGGCCCGGAGCTCGGTGCCGTTGAGATCGGCCTTATCGTAGAGCGCGAGCGCGTCCCAACGGGCGCGCGGGTTCATGCCCCAGCCGACATGCGAGACGGCATAGGCGTCGCGCTCCTCCCAGGCGGCGATGTAGCTGCGCATGAGCTCGGCATCGAGCCCGTCGCCGTCGATCGCGGTGACATAGTCGCGCTCGATGCTGAGGCGGATCGGGGTT
>JASHUO010000617.1 GCA_030039975.1 Alphaproteobacteria bacterium | reverse complement strand
CGGATATCGAGGCGCTCGACGGCGCGAAAGCCTATCTCGCCGGGCCGCCGGCGATGGTCGAAGCGGCGATGGCGCTGCTCATCGGCCGGCTCGGACTGCCGCCCGAGGATGTCCATGCCGATGCCTTCTACACCGAAGCCGACAAAGCCGCGCAGCTGGCGGCGCCGGCGCTGTGATGCCCGCTGCTCCGACTTTTTTCGACCAAAGCCGCCGGCGCAACAATGCGCTTTACCGCAACTTTGGAATCAAGCAGCGTGCCGATGAAGCGATACGCGCCGACGATATCACGCGAGCCCGTGCTGCGGTTGAGCACGAACTCGAGCTGCCGCCAGCGATAGCGGCCTGAGCCGGCGGAGCGGGAGGAAAAGCATGGACGACACCCCACCGAAGCGCTCAGCCGAGCGCACCGCCTTTTATGATGAGTTGGCGCCGCATCATATGGCGCCGCTGTGGGAAGTGCTGCACGCGCTGCTCACGCGCGAGCCGCAGACGCCCTGCGTTGCCGCGATCTGGCATTACGACGAGGTGCGTCCCTATCTCATGCGCTCGGGCGCGCTCATCACCGCCAAGGAGGCGGAGCGGCGCGTGCTCATCCTCGAAAACCCCGCGCTCAAGGGCAAAGCTGCGGTGACGCACACGCTCTACGCCGGACTGCAGCTCATCCTGCCGGGCGAAGTCGCCCCGGCGCATCGCCATTCCCAATCGGCGCTGCGTTTCGTGCTCGAGGGCGAGGGCGCCTACACCGCCGTCGATGGCGAGCGCACCTATATGAGTCCCGGCGATTTCATCATCACGCCGTCCTGGACCTGGCACGATCACGGCAATGACAGCGACAAGCCGATGGTCTGGCTCGATGGGCTCGACATTCCGCTGGTGAGCTTCCTCGATGCCGGCTTCATGGAGCCCGGCAACGCCGAGACACAAATGGCGGCGCGGGCGGCCGGCGATTCGCTGGCGCGCTACGGCTCGGGGCTGCTGCCCGTCGACTGGCAGCCCACCGGCAGAACCTCCCCGGTCTTCAATTATCCCTATGCGCGGACGCGCGAGGCCCTCGAGCAGATGAAGCGGTCGCAGGAATGGGATCCCTGCCACGGATTGAAGGTGCGCTATGTCAACCCGGCCACGGGCGACTATGCCATGCCAACCATGGCGACTTTCATGCAGCTGCTGCCGGCGGGCTTTGCCGGTGCGCCTTACCGCGCGACCGACGGCACGGTCTACGTGTGCATCGAAGGCCGCGGCGAGACGCGCATCGGCGATCAGCGCTTCGCCTGGGGTCCGCGCGACGTTTTCGTGGTGCCGAGCTGGGCGAGCCACGCGCATCGCGCCGCGGCCGATTCCGTGCTCTTCAGCTTCTCGGACCGCGTCGTGCAGGAGAAGCTCGGCCTTTGGCGCGAGGCCCGCGGCGCCGCGTGACGGCGGCGCCCACGCCGGGCCGCACCGTTCCTTACCGTCAAATACCGGGTTTTTGCCGCCGCACGATAAACGCCCGGGGTTGTCGGCGACGGTTTCTTCGTGTTTAGTGCGCCCGCCCTTTCTCCGGAGACCTTTTGCCATGGCTTACGCGATTGCCGCCCCCGCGATCACCACCGTGCCGGTTATCGGCGGCGAGAATTTTCCCGTCCACCGCATCTATTGCGTCGGCCGCAACTATGCCGAGCATGCGCGCGAGATGGGGCATGATCCCAACCGCGAGCCGCCCTTTTTCTTCATGAAGCCGGCCGATGCCATCGTGCCCACCGGCAGCACCATCCCCTATCCGCCAAAGACCAGCGACTATCAGCACGAGATCGAGATGGTCGTTGCCCTGGCGAAGGGCGGGCGCGACATCCCGGTCGAGAAGGCGCTCGACCTGGTCTTCGGCTATGCCGTCGGCCTCGACATGACGCGGCGCGACGTGCAAGGGGAGGCGAAGAAGCTCGGCCGGCCCTGGGATATGGGCAAGGGCTTCGACCAGTCCGCGCCCTGCGCGCCGATCTCGCCGGCGAGCAAGGTCGGCCATATCGCCAAAGGCGCGATCTGGCTCAAGGTGAATGGCGAGGCTCGGCAGAAGGGCGATATCAGCCAGCTGATCTGGTCGGTCGCCGAGACCATCGCCTATCTCTCCGGCTATGTGACACTGGCGCCTGGCGACCTGATCTATTCCGGCACACCCGCCGGCGTCGGCGCGGTGAAGCGCGGCGACAAGCTCGAGGGCCATGTCGACGGCTTGACGGACCTCGCCATCACCATCGCCTGAGCAGCCCGCGCCATGGCGCTGCGGCTGGCGACCTGGAACATCAACTCGGTCCGGCTCAGGCTCGACAATGTGCGCCGCTTCATCGCCGAGCAGCAGCCGGATGTGCTCTGCCTGCAGGAGACGAAGGCGCATGACGACGTCTTCCCGCGCGAGGCCTTCGCCGGGCTGGGATACCGGCACCAGCTCGTCCATGGCATGAAGGGGTACAACGGCGTCGCCGTGCTGTCGCGCCGCGAATTTAGAGAGAGTGCGACGCAAAGCTGGTGTCAGCGCGAGGACTGCCGCCACGGCGTGGTGACGGTGGCGGGCAGCGTCGAGCTGCACAATCTCTACGTGCCGGCCGGCGGCGACATTCCCGATCCCGAAGCGAACCCGAAATTCGCGCACAAGCTGCAATTCCTCGACGAGATTGCGGACTGGTTCGGGCGTTCGCGGCACGCGACGCAGTCGATGATCCTCGTCGGCGATCTCAACATCGCGCCGCTCGAGACCGATGTCTGGTCGCACAAGCAGCTGCTCGACGTCGTCAGCCACACACCGGTCGAAGTCGAAAAGCTCGGAAAATTGCAGCAGGCCGCCGATTTCGTCGATGCCGTACGCAGCTTCATCCCGCCTGAGGAGCGGCTCTATAGCTGGTGGAGCTATCGTGCACGCGACTGGAATCTGAGCGATCGCGGCCGCCGCCTCGACCATGTCTGGGTGACGCCGCCGCTCCGCGGCAGGCTGCGTGCGGCCACGGTGCACCGCGAGATGCGCGGCTGGGAGAAGGCCTCAGACCACGTCCCGGTCGTCGTCGAACTCGAAGATTAGCCCGGCCTCAACCGCGCTGTCAGTCGCCCGTGCCGAGCGCCCGGCCTTTGCCGCCGGCGTCAGGCTCGGCGGTGTCATGCCGCGCCTCGCGCCGGTCGAGCCACAGCGCGGCAAGCAGCAACAGCACCGCGCCGCCTCCTACCAGACCGAGCTGCAGCGTCGGACTGTCAGGCAAGTGGTCGATGGCGATCCCGCCGAAAAGCGCCAGAACAAGGGCGGTATAGAGCAGGCCGGGCAGTGCCGCGACGAAGCGGCGCCGCCAAGCCGGACGATGGTGGCCGGGAGCAGAGAGCTCTTGTGAAGCGCGGAGGTCGGTCATCACACAACGATCCAAGGCGAGGCCCGCGACGGCTTCGCCGGAGACCTGCAATAAATGGGGTGGCGGTATACCGTTCCAACGGTCCAGCGACGCGGTTATTCCGCTTCGCCCGACAGATGGAGGATTTGTAATCCAAGAACCTTGCGAAGCCGTTGATGCCGCCGCCACCGCCGGCAGGAAATTTCCGTGGCCGTTCCGCCAGGGACGAGCCAGGTAGGCTTTCCGAACTGTAAACGCGCGGTTGAGCTTAAGGTTGCATTTATCGACGTCTGCTAGCGTCATCCGCTGCTTTCGCAAATCTGGACCGCGCCTCATGCAGCTCCTCAATCGGATCAAGATCAAGGCCAAGCTCGGGCTGCTGCTGGGGTTGAGCGCCGTGGCGCTCGCCATCGCCATCTTCATGGCGGCCTCGCTTCTCCATCAGCGCATGCTGGAC
>JASHUO010000616.1 GCA_030039975.1 Alphaproteobacteria bacterium | reverse complement strand
CTCAGCGCCGAGCTCGGCATCCCTTATCTCGACCTCGAGACGCCGCTGTCCGCCATCGCGCTCTGGCGGATCGAGCTCGCCGCCGGCGACGGCGCCCATCCCGGCGCCGCCGGCTATGCCTTGATCGCCGACCTCGTCGAGGGCTGGCCGGGCTGGCGGGATTGGCTCCCGTAGCAGCTCCGGGCGACTGCAGTTCTGTCGTGCGTCCTTCAACCAGCTCCGGTCGGCAACCGCAGCGACTCGACAGCAGCAAGGCGCGAGCGGCGTTACCCGCGCGCTAGCTTTCGCGGCTCCTCATGCGCCTTGATCTGCGCGCGGGCGGCTTCGGTAAGGTGGGGGCGGTAGAGGGCGAAGAGCTGCTTGACCCCGGCCTGGAGATCGGCCTCGGTGATGCGCACGAGGCCGTGCCGCTCCTGCAGGTACTCCACCCAGTAGCGCGAGATGATCCAGGCATTGGCGGCGAGCTCGATGATTTCCTGCGGAGTCGCGGCCAGCAGCTTGCGCGCCACCATCTCGGTGAGGATGCGCTCGGTGTAGCGATGGGCGCGCTCGGCAAGGTCCGCGGCGCGCTGCGCCAGCTCGCTCTCTTCCTCGGGATCGAAGCGGTGGCGATAGAGGAAGCGGTATTCCCAGATGTCGCGGAAGCTCTGCCGGGCATAATCGCCGAAATCGGCGAGATGGCCGCCGGCGGCAGCCGGCTCGCGCGACAGATTGCGTTCGATACGCTCCTCGAGCTCGGCGAAGAGCGCGCCGACGAGATCGCGCTTGGTGCGGAAATGGTACCAGAGATTGCCTTCGCTGATGCCGAGCCGTGCGGCGATCTGGGCGAGCGAGACATGCGCCTCGCCGCGCTCGTTGAAGAGATGGAGCGCCGCCTTCAAGATCCGATCCCGCGTCCGCACCACCGCCGTCGCCCTATTTTAGCGTTTGACAAATAGTTTAGGGTATGCGCCCTAAAGCGGCACCAAATCACCCTAGCCGGTTTCCCTGATGCCCGAAAGCGGAAATCCCTGAGACCGCTGGTGATGCACCGGCCGTAGGATAGCAACATGGATTTCCGCGGTGCCGATCGGGAGGGGCCATGAAGCTGACCAAAGGGACGGTTGCCGTCGTCACCGGCGCGGGCGGCGGCATCGGCCGCGCGCTGGCGCTGGCGCTGGCGCGACAGGGCGCGGCGCTGGCGCTGGCCGACAAGGATGCGCATGCCGTCGCGAATTCCGCGGCTGATGCCAAGAAGGCCGGCGCCGGCACCGTCTCGAGCCATGCCGTCGACGTCGCCGACCAGGAGGCGATGACCCGGTTTCGCGACGAGGCGAAGAAGGCGCATGGCCGCGTTCAACTCCTCGTCAACAATGCCGGCGTGGCGATGGGCGGCACCTTCGAGGAGCTTCAGCTCGACGATATGCGCTGGCTGATGGAGATCAATTTCTGGGGCGTGGTCTACGGCACCAAGCTGTTCCTGCCGCTGCTCAAGGCCGAGCGGCGGGCGCATATCGTCAACCTCTCCAGCCTGTTCGGCATCATCGCGCCGCCCGGACAGACGGCCTATGCCGCAAGCAAATTCGCCGTGCGCGGCTTCAGCGAGGCGCTGCGCCACGAGCTTGCCGGCAGCGGCATCATCGTCACCCAGGTCCATCCCGGCGGGGTCAGAACCAATATCGCACGCAATGCGCGCCTGCCGCCGCGCTTCGATGTCGAGCGTCGCGATGCGGCGGTCAAGCGCTTCGAGCGGATGGCCCGCACCACGCCCGCAGCGGCGGCCGAGCGCATCCTGCGCGGCATCGAGCGCGACGAGCGCCGCATCGTGCTCGGCGCCGATGCCAAGCTGCTGGCGGCGCTGCAATGGTTGATGCCGGTCGGCTATTGGCGAGTGGCGGAGCGCTTATTCGGCGCTGCGGCGCCGCGTAAGAGCGGCCGAGGCTGATCCCCGCGCCCCTTGCCGCGGCCGGCTCGCCACTTATACTCGCGGCGCGATCGGCATTTCCGCGGAAGGCTTCCGGACGTCATGAGCGGCAAGGTGAAGAAGATCGTGCTCGCCTATTCGGGCGGGCTCGACACCTCGGTGATCCTGCGCTGGCTGCAGGAGACCTATCGCTGCGAGGTGGTGACCTTCACCGCCGATATCGGCCAGGGCGAAGAGCTGGAGCCGGCGCGCAAGAAAGCCGAAATGATGGGGGTCAAGGAGATCTTCATCGAGGATCTGCGCGAAGAGTTCGTGCGCGATTTCGTCTTCCCGATGTTCCGCGCCAATGCGCTGTATGAGGGCCAATACCTCCTCGGCACCTCGATCGCCCGCCCGCTCATCGCCAAGCGGCAGATCGAGATCGCCGAGCAGGTCGGCGCCGATGCCGTAGCGCATGGCGCCACCGGCAAAGGCAACGACCAGGTGCGCTTCGAGCTCGGCTATTACGCGCTGAAACCCGAGATCAAGGTGATCGCGCCGTGGCGCGAATGGGATCTCACCTCGCGCACCAAGCTTATCGAATATGCCGAGCGGCATCAGATCCCGATTCCGCGCGACAAGCGCGGCGAAGCGCCGTTCTCGACCGACGCCAACCTGCTGCACATCTCCGCCGAAGGGAAGGTGCTCGAGGATCCCTGGAGCGAGCCCGAAGA
>JASHUO010000615.1 GCA_030039975.1 Alphaproteobacteria bacterium | reverse complement strand
GCGGCTTCCTCGGCCGCTTCCTCCCGGGCCTGCTGGCAGGACCGATCGGCTGGCGCGGCGCCTTCATGAGCCTCGCCGCGATCACCCTCGCGGCCGCGCTCGGCGTGCTTTGGCTCCTGCCGCGCGAGCGGCGCTTCGTGCGCTCGCCCGGCCTGGCCGCATCGGCGCGGCAGATGCTGCGCCATCTCGGCAATCCGCGCCTCGTCGCCACTTATGCGGTGGGCTTCGGCGTGCTGTTCACCTTCATCGCCAGCTTCACCTATGTGAACTTTCACCTGGCAGCGCCGCCCTTCAACCTGACGCCGGCCGAGCTCGGCGGCATTTTCGTCGTCTATCTCGTCGGCGTGGTGACCACCTTGCTCACCGGACGGGGCGTCGCGCGCCTTGGCCGCCGCAAGCTCGTCATCGGCCTCGTGGCGATTTGGGCGGCGGGGATGCTGCTGACTTTGCTGCCGTCGCTGGCGGCGATCCTCGTCGGCCTTGCCATGAGCGCCGGCTGCGGCTTCGTCTGCCAGGCGGTGGCGACCGGCTTTGTCGCCGTCACGGCGCGCGAGGGCCGCTCCTCGGCGGTGGGGCTCTATGTCACCTGCTATTACATCGGCGGCAGCATCGGCGGCGTTCTGCCCGGCTTCGCCTTCGAGCGCTTCGGCTGGCCGGGCGCGGTGGCGACGGTGCTGCTGATGCTGGCGTTGATCGCTGGATTCGTCGCCGCGTTCTGGCGCGACGGCACGGCTATTTCTGCCGCCAGCGCTCGACGATCTCGTTGACGAAGTCGCGGCCCCTGCGGTCGTCCTCCCAGGCCTTGGGGAAGTTGGCCGCCTCGCCGCGCGGACGATGCTCGGGCGGCAGATCGGCGAAGCGGATGCGCATGGGATGGGCGACGCCTTCGCCCACCGCGATCGCCTCGCGCTGGCGCAGGGTCGGCAGCGCCGCCATCAACCCGGCCGCGTCGTCCGGCAGCATCGCGCGGACATAGCTGCGGTCCTTCTCGTTGTTCATGCGCAGCGCGAAGATGGTGCTGCATTGCGACAGGATGGTTTCGCTGAGCTCGGCCGGGCGCTGCGTCACCAGGCAGAGCGAGACGCCGTATTTGCGCCCTTCCTTGGCGATGCGCGAGATCGAGCGAATGGTCGGCTCGAAGCCGGCGCGTTCGTCGCGCGGGATGTAGCGATGCGCCTCGTCGCACACCATCAGGACGGGGATCGCCTCTTCGCGCTCGCTGTGCAGCGCGAAGTCGAAGATGATCCGGCACAGCACCGAGACCACGGCGTTGACGATCTCCGACGGCACGGCGGAGATGTCGATGATGGTGATCGGCTTGCCCTCGACTGGGATGCGCAGGATGCGCGACAGGATTTCGCTCATGCCGTCGCGCAGGGCGAGGCCCTCGAGCATGAAGGCGTAGCGCCGGTCCTTGCGCAAGGCCTCAATGGTCGCCAGTAGCCGGACATAAGGCATCGAGCTGTCGGGCCGGTCGAGCTTGCCCATCGCCTCGGCGATGCGCTTCTCCAGCCGGTTGATGCGATAGGGCACCGGCGTGTCGACGGTGAGCTGCGCCAGCTTGGCCGCGTCGTCGCAGAGATAGTCCTGCTTCGCCAGCAGGATCGCGTCCTTGAGGATCGGGATCTCGCGCGAGCGCGCGATCGGATCCGACGAGCAGAACACCTCGCAGGCTTCCTCGAAGCTGAACAGCCAATAGGGGAGCTGCAGCTTGTCGGGGGTGACGCGCTCGGCGAGATCGGGAAAAGCGGCGGCGTATTCGCCATGCGGATCGAGCAGCACGACATGGCCGTTGGGATGCGCGCTCAACAAGGTGCGCAGGATCAAGGTGAGGGCACAGGATTTGCCCGAGCCAGTGGTGCCGACGATGGCCGAATGCTTGGACAGGAATTCCTGCGACAGGAGATAGGCGGGCCGCGTCTCATCCTGATGCAGCGAGCCGATGGCGAGGGTCCAGGTGTTGGGTTTGGCGTAGATGAGCGCAATGTCCTCGGAGGTCGCGGTGACGAGCGGCGAGCCCAGCACCGGATAGACCGAGATGCCGCGCGCGAAGCCGCCGCGCGCGCCGCCGAGCGACTCGCCGAGGAGATCGACCTCGGCGATCGCCGTGGGCGCCGGCTGGGTCGGGTCCGCGAAAGACAGGCTCGCGACGAAGCCGTAAGCGGCGGAGTTGCCGGTCGGCACTTTGACGAGCGCGCCGATCTGGACGCCGGCATAGCCGATGTCGCGTGCATCCGCGCCGCCAAAGAGCAGGCAGGAGAGCTTGAACCCCGAAACGGCGATAACGATGCCGACCTGCCCGGGGAGCCGCACCGCCGGCCGCCCGAGCGCCGCTTCCGCCGCGGCGATGCGTTCGCTTCCATCCATCATGGCCGGAGGCTAGGCAACAATTCCTGCCCAATTCTTTACCGCCGCGCGGGAGTCGCTGCGGATACGCGGAAACTTCGCCTCAACTCCCCGGCTTTGCCGGCGCTGAGCACGATTCCAACGATGATTCTCTCCCCTGGATAGCTTTGCCGCAGCATGCGGCAGGAGCGCCCGGCCGATCATTGATCGAGATCAATCCGCCCCTCCCCATCGACAAGCCGGCCCGGGCAGGGCATGACAGGGCGCGGGGAGCCCATGAAACAGGCCGCGCCGGTACCGCTCACCGACAGCAACACGCGCGTCTTCGTCGTGCTGCTGACGATTCACACCAGCCTGGTGATCTCGAGCAATGCGGCGGGGTCGAAGCTGATCGCGCTGCCGCTCGGGCTTGCCGCTTCGGCGACGGTCATCAGCTATATGCTGAGCTTCGTGCTGCTCGGCTCCATCGCCGAGCTGTTCGGCCGCGGCGCCGCTCGGCTGGTGGTCAATCTCGGCCTCGCCGCCATGGCGCTCTCGGTCGGTTTTTTCGAGCTCGCCATCCATCTTCCCGCTGCCGACATCTGGCCGCATCAGCGCGCCTTCGCCGAAGTGCTGGGTTCGTCGCTGCGCATCCTGCTCGGCGGCTGGACCGCCTATCTCGTCGGCCAGCATCTCGACGTGGTCGGGTTCTTCCTGCTGAAGCGCACGCGCCTCGGCGGCGAGCAGCTCTGGCTCAGAAGCTGGGGCAGCATGCTGCTCGGCCAGCTCGTCGACACCACGCTGTTCATCACCATCGCGTTTGCCGGAACGGCGCCGCTGCTGCGCACCATTCTCGGCCAGTATCTGGTCAAGCTCGTCATCGCCACGGCGATGACGCCGCTGATCTATGCCGCGGTCGGCTGGGGCCGTGCGGCGATGCCGGAGGGGCGGCGCTGAGCAATGCTGATCCTGCCGCTTTATGACGACAACCCGCGCGTCACGGTACCGGTCGTCACGTATGGCCTTATTGCCACCTGCACCGTGGTCTTTCTCTGGCAGCTGAGCCTCGGCCCGCGCGCGCAGGACGCGATCGCGTTTGCCTATGGCATGGTGCCGGCGACGCTCTTCGGCAGTGCCCGGCTGCCGCAGGAGCTGCAGCTCGTGCCGCCCTGGGCGACGCTCGTCACCTCGATGTTCCTGCATGGCGGCTGGCTGCATCTCCTCGGCAACATGCTCTATCTCTGGCTCTTCGGCCGCGGCGTCGAGAGCGCGATGGGCGCGCCGCGCTATCTTGTCTTCTATCTCCTCAGCGGCATCGCGGCAGCGCTCGCCCAAGCGGCCGCCGATCCCGGCGCCGAGGTACCGTTGATCGGCGCGAGCGGCGCTATCGCCGGCACGCTTGGCGCCTATCTCGTGATCCATCCGCGCAGCAACATCGTCGTGTTCGTCTGGATCTTCATCTTCGTGCGGCTCATCGCCGTGCCGGCGGTGATCGTGCTCGGCTTGTGGTTCCTGATGCAGCTCCTGAGCGCGCTCGCCACCGCTTCCGGCGAGCCGGGCATAGCCTTTTGGGCGCATGTCGGCGGCTTCGTGCTCGGCATGCTGCTGGTGCCGCTCTTCCGCCGCCGCGGCGTCAGGATGCTGCAGGCACGGCGCAGCACCGCTTTCTCGACGCGCCGGCCGCAGCGGCGCGGACCTTGGGGATGAGAGCCGACGAGCCGCGCCGCACGGCGCTTGCCGTGCTCGTCTTCTGCTTCGTCGCGGGGCTCCTCGCGCGCGGCATTCCGGACAGCTTCAGCGTCTTCGTCGTGCCGCTGTCGCGGCATTTCGGCTGGGACCGCGCCGAAGTGGTCTCGATCTATTCCTTCTACGCGCTCACCAGCGGTCTGATCGGCCCCGTGGTCGGGCGGCTCTTCGACCGCTCCGGGCCGCGGCTCGTCTATGCGTTGGGCTTCGGGCTGCTCGGCGGATCGCTGTCGCTCGCCGCTTTCGCCCATTCGCTCTGGCAGCTGCAGGCGGCGGCCGGTCTCGGCGTCGGCATCGCCGCCAGCTGTCTCGGCAATGTCCCGAACATCGCGCTGTTGAGCCGCTGGTACGGCAAGCGGCTCGTCACTGCGGCCAGCGTCGTCTTCTCCGGCTATGGCGTCGGCATCCTCGTACTCGTGCCGCTGACGCAGTTCCTGATCGAGCGCTTCGGCTGGCAAGGCGCCTATCACTGGCTCGGCGCGGGTTTGCTCGTCCTGCTGCTGCCGATGCTGCTGCTCCCCTGGCGCGCCTGGCGCCGCGGCCATCCCGAGCTCGTCCGCGGCAGCGAGGCGCATCACGAGACGGCCTTCGCCAGCGGCATCACCTTGCTGCAGGCGATGCGGCATACCGGTTTCTGGGGCCTCTTCGCCACTTTCTTCTTCACCAGCGTCGGCATGTTCGCCGTCGCCGTCGAGGTTGTGGCCTATCTGCGCGATGTCGGCTTCGCGCCGATGGAAGCGGCGACCGCCTGGGGCTTCAGCGGGGCGCTGCTGCCCATCGGCATGATCGCGGTGAGCTGGCTCGACGGCGTCATCGGGCGCCGCCCCTCGGTGCTGCTGAGCTATGCCGTGACGCTCGCCGGCGTCGCCATGCTGTGGCTGCTGAGCTTGCACCCCAGCCCTTGGCTCCTCGCCGGCTTCGTCCTCTGCTTCGGCAGTACGCTTGGATCACGCGGACCGCTGATCTCGGCCACGGCGATGCGCCTCTTCCAGGGCCGGATGGCGGCTACCATCTTCGGCGCCATCACCATCGGCTCGGGCACCGGCCAGGCGATCGGCTCCTGGGCCGGCGGCCTGCTGCATGATTGGAGCGGCGGTTATAATTGGGTGATCGGCTTCGCCGTGGTGAGCCTGCTCTGCGGCATGATGCCGTTCCTGACGCTGCGCGTGCTGCGCGAGACGCCGCCAGGCACCGGTTGACGCGCCGGCGATGCCGCGCCATAGCGCGGAACGAGATCTAAGCGGCGCCGCAAGCGTCGACAACAAGGGAGGCGGCCGATGGAAGGATTGCTCGACGGCCGGACCGCGCTGATCACCGGCGCGGGATCGGGCATCGGCGAGGGCATCGCCTCGGCCATGGCAAAGGCCGGCGCGCGCGTGATCGCCGTCGACGTCAAGGGCGAGACCGCCGAGCGCACCGCACGCGCCATCGGCGCCACGGCGCGCAGCTTTGCGTGCGATGTGAGCGACCGCGCGCAATGCGATGCGCTGGCCGCGGCGGTGCGGCGCGAGGCCGGGGCCATCAGTGTGCTGGTCAACAATGCCGGCATCATTCGCCGCGGGCCGGTGACCGATCCGGCGGCGCGCCGGGATTGGGACGCGACGCTCGCCGTCAATCTCGACGGCCCCTATTTCATGACGACGGCGTTTCTCGACCAGCTCAAGGAGACGAAGGGCGCGATCGTCAATATCGGCTCGGTCCAGTCCTTCGTGGCACTGCCGAATTCCGCCGCCTATACCACCTCGAAAGGCGGCGTGCGCGCGCTCACCAAGGCGCTCGCCATCGAGCTCTCGCCGCTCGGCATCCGCGTCAATGCCATCGGTCCCGGCCTCATCGCCACGCCGCTCAACGCCAAGGCGCGCGAGAACCCGGCCTATATGAAGAATTTCGAAGGGCGCATCCCGCTCGGCCGCATCGGCATGCCGGAGGACATCGCGCCGGTGGCGGTGTTTCTCGCGTCCGATATGGCCCGCTACATTACCGGCGTCACCCTGCCGGTCGATGGCGGCTTCCTCGCCTATTGAGGGCAGGGAGGCCCGACCTTATGCCGCCTAGGGCGAGCGGCGCTACAATTTGCGCATCGTCGCGTTTCTGACCTTTTTTTTACTTGCCAAATGGCAAAAGCACTGCCCTTTTCGCACGCGGGAAGCGAAGGCGCGCGGTAACCCGCGCGCCTCTCGCGTCGTTCTCCATCAACCGGCCACCTGCGGTGGCCAGAAACCGCTGAGGAAGAAATGCCTATCTCTCCTGTCAAACACCCTTCGAAGCGTCTTGCCCGTAAGCTCCTTCTTGCCGGCACTGCCGCGACCGCGCTCGGCCTCGCCGGCTCGGCCTGGGCGGCGGAGCCGATCAAGATCGGCGTCATCGGCGAGGAATCCTCGGTCGCCGGCGCTTCGCTGACCAAGGCGGCGCAGATGGCGGCCGACGAGATCAACGCCCATGGCGGCGTCGACGGCCGCAAGATCGAGATCATCACCTATGACGACCATTCCTCGGCGGCAGATGCGGTGCGCGCCTTCCAGCGTGCGGTCAATCAGGACAAGGTCTCGGCCGTCCTCGCCACCTATATCAGCGAGGTGGCGCTTGCCATCGAGCCCTGGTCGGCACGCCTGCACATGCCGCTGATCACGGCCGGCGCGGCCAGCACCGATATCCCGAAGCATGTGCATGAAGACTACGCGCATTACAAATACACCTTCATGGGCTGGCTCAACTCCGCCTTCATCGCCCAGTCGATCTGCGATGCCGAGCATGATCTGCTGGTCGGGCCCTACCACATGAAGTCGACCGTGGTGATGAGCGAGGATGCCGCCTGGACCACGCCGCTGGACGACCAATTCCTCAAATGCCTGCCGGAAGCGGGGCTGAAGGTGCTCGACCATATCCGCTTCAACCCCGACACCACCGATTTCACGCCGATCTTCAACAAGATCGAGGGTGAGCATCCCGACGTGATCACCACCGGCATCAGCCATGTCGGCGTGCAGCCGACGGTGCAGTGGCACGACCAGCAGGTGCCCATCGCCATGGCGGGCCAGAGCTCGCAGGCGACCACCAGCACCTTCTGGAAGGACACGAACGGCGCCGCCGAGGGCGTCATCACCGCCAGCGCCGCGGCGCCCGGCGTTGCCACGACGCCGAAGACGAACCCCTTCACCGAGGCCTATATGAAGCGCTTCGGCGATACGCCGGCGTATGACGGCTACACGGCCTACGACATGATCTATGTCCTGGCCGAGGCCATCAAGCACGCCGGATCGACCGATCCCGACAAGATGGTCGACGCGCTGGAGAAGACCGACTATGTCGGCACCATCGGCCGGATCAAGTTCTACGGCAAGAACGAGCAGTACACGCACGGTCTCGAATACGGCAAGGGACTGGTGACCGGCATCGACATTCAGTGGCAGAGCGGCAAGCAAGTTGCAGTTTGGCCGGCGAATGTGGCGCAGGCGAAGCTCGTCTTCCCGTCCTTCGTCCACCTGCCGAAGGAAGCCGCCAACAAGTAACGGCAGCGCTCTTTACAGGAGCTGCGGATAGCGTCGACACCCCACCTCACCCTCCCGCTACGCGGGTCCCTCCCTCTCCGCCCCATTGGGGCGGAGAGGGTTGGGGTGAGGTGGGGTCAGTCAATTGAGTAGAGCGATGGTCGCATTGCAGATTCTGATCGACGGCTTCGCCATCAGCTCGCTCTACGGGCTGGGCGCGGTCGGGTTTACCTTGATGTTCGGCGTCTCGGGCGTGCTCAACCTCTCCCATGGCGGCATCATGGTGGTGGCGGCGGTGTGCGGCTGGCTGGCCGCCGGCGATCTCGGGCTTGGCGTCTATGGCGGGACGCTGGTCGGCGTCATCGCCGGCATGGCCTGCGCCTATGCCACTTATTTCGTCGTGGTGCGCCCGATCCAGCGCTCGCGCGCCATCCCCCAAGAGGAGACGGAGATCTTCCTGCTCACCGGCACGCTGCTCTGGGGCATCATGATCCAGGAGGCCGTCGCCTATCTCTTCACCGACAATCCGGTGACGACGCGGCCACTGATCTCGGGCGTGACCAGCATTGCCGGCGTGCGCACGCCGCAGAACGAGATCATGATCGCGGCGCTGTGCTGGCTGGCCATCGGTCTGCTCTGGTTGCTGGTCAACCGCACGCGCGCCGGCAAGGCGCTGCTCGCCGCCTCGATGAACCCGCGCGGGCTCACCCTGCTCGGTTTCGAGCTCTCGAACATGTATCTGCTGGTGTGGACGATCTATGGCGTGCTCGCCGGCATCGCCGGCGTGCTGCTCGCCTCCTTCCTCGGCGTCAGCTCCGCCAATGCCGGCCAGCTCACGGCGAGCGCCTTCTCGATCGTCGTGCTCGGCGGCCTCGGCAGCGTTTCGGGCTCGCTCGTCGCCGCCTATCTCGTCGGCTATCTCGAGACGGTCACCGCCTATCTCATCGCGCCGACCTTGCGGCCGATCCCGGCATTGCTACTGCTGGTGCTTGTGGTCTATCTCAGGCCGCAGGGCCTGCTCGGCCGGCGTTGAGGCGCCCGATGCTTGCGCAAATCTTCCGCTCCCGCCCGCTCTGGATCGGTCTTGGCACCGCGGTGATCGCTGCGCTGCTGCCCTTCTGGCTCTCCGCCTATCTACTCGGCGTGCTCACCGCGGCCTATTACTTCGGCGTGTTCGCCATGGCTTGGGACTTGCTGTTCGGCTTCGCCGGCGAGGTCAATTTCGGGCCGACCTTCCTCATCGGTCTCGGCGCCTACACGGCGGCGATCCTCGACAATCAATGGGGCCCGCCGATCCCGGTCTGCATCCTCGCCGGCGCAGTCGTTGCCGTTATCGGCGGGCTGCTGCTGGCACTGCCGGCGCTGCGGCTGCGCGGGCCCTATTTCGGCCTGGTGACGCTGGTGGCGGTGCTGCTGCTGCAGAACGCCATCGTCATCTTCGCCGGCATCACCGGCGGCGAGATCGGCATGACCGTTCCCGACGTGCTGTCGATCGACGCGACCGTCAACTACTGGTATTCGCTCGCTTTCCTCGTCGTTTGCGCGCTCATCCTCTTCGGCTTGTCGCGCTCGGCGATCGGGCTCATCCTGCAAGCGAGCGGCCAGGACGCGATCGAAGCGCAGGCGCTGGGCTTCAACGTCACCAAGCACAAGCTCGCGGCCTTCTGCATCAGCGCGCTGTTCTCCGGCGTCGCCGGCGCCATGCTGGTGTTCTACATGGGCACTGCTTCGGTCGACACCGTGATCGATATCTCCATCGGCGTCCAGGTCATCATCGCCGCCGTGCTCGGCGGCCGCCGCACCATCCTCGGCGCGGTGCTGGGCGCCGTCTTCCTCATCCTCGCCACCGAATTCCTCCGCCCGCTCGGCCAGCTCAACACCTTCGTCGTCGCTGCGGTGGCGCTCGGCGTCATCCTCTTCGTGCCCGACGGGCTCTTGGGATACGCGCTGCGCCGGGGAGAACGCGAATGAGCAGCCGCCCGCGTCTCGAGGTCCGCGGCCTCACCAAGCGCTTCGGCGGCCTCCTCGCCGTCAATGGCGTCGACCTCGACATCCGCCCTGGGGAGATCCTCGGCCTCATCGGTCCGAACGGCTCCGGCAAATCGACGGTGATGAAGCTGATCATGGGCATCGAGCGCCCGGATTCCGGCACCGTCCGGCTCGATGGTGCCGACATTGCCGGCTGGCCGTCGCACCGCATCGCCCGTGCGGGCATCGGCATCGTCTTTCAACATTCGCGCCCGCTGCATCGCCAGACCGTGCTGGAGAACATCAAACTGGCGCTGCTGCCGGATTCGCTGCTGCGGCTTGCCGCGGCGCCCGGGGTCGACGAGCGCGCCCGCGCCATCGCCGAGCGCGTCGGCCTCGGCGCGGTGATGCAGCGCCACCCCTCGACCCTGCCCTTTGCCGATCTTCGCCGCATGGAGATGGCGAAGGCGATCGCCCGCGACCCGCGTGTGGTGCTCGTCGACGAGCCTTTCGCCGGCCTCACCGGCGGCGAGGTCGCCACCTTTTCGGAGCTCATCCGCGGCTTCCGCGCCGAAGGGCGCGCCGTGCTCCTCGTCGACCACAACGTCAAGAGCGTCGCGGCGCTGGTCGATCGGGTGCTTGCCATGTATGTCGGCGAGCGCATCGCCGAGGGCAGCGCCGAGGAAGTGATGCGCAACGAGACGGTGCGGCGCGTCTATCTCGGCGGCAAGATCGAATCGGTAGCGCATCGCACGCCGGCCGGCGCGGCGCGCGCGCCGCTGCTCGAGCTCGAGGGGCTCAACGTCTTCTACGGCAAGGCGCAGGCGCTCGATCAAGTGGCACTGCGCGTCCATGAGGGCGAGTTCGTCTCGATCGTCGGCCTCAATGGCGCCGGCAAGACGACCCTCTTCAACGCCATCTCGGGCCTCGTTCCCTATAGCGGCACGATTCGCTATGGCGGCAAGAGCCTCGCCGGCATGACGGCCGGGACAATTGCCCGCAGCGGCGTGGTGCAGTGCCCGGAGACGCGCGAGCTTTTCGGCGACATGTCGGTGCGCGAGAATCTTGATCTCGGTGGGCAGCATTTGCCCCGAGATAAGCGCGAGCGCCAGCTCGCCTGGCTGCTCGAGCTCTTCCCCATCCTCGCCGAGCGCG
>JASHUO010000614.1 GCA_030039975.1 Alphaproteobacteria bacterium | reverse complement strand
CTCGGTCTTGGTGGCGAGGATCTTGGCGCGCGCCGCTTTGCGCTTCGCCATCTTCTCGGCGTGGCGGCGGTTCAGCTCCGCTTCGCTCGGTGCGTTCTCGCTCATCGCTTACCCCCGGCAAGCTCGTCGAGGCGGTGGCGCAGGCTGTTGCGCCGCGGCTGCCACAGCCCGCGGTCGATCGCCTCGCCGAGCCGCTGGGCGATCTCGGCCAGCGCCGCGGGGTTGTGGTCGGCAAGAAAGCCGCGTATGCCGGCATCGTCGAGCCAGGCGTCGTAGACCGCGTCGAAATGATGGTCCTTTACAGCGCGCGCGGTGGCGGCGAAGGCGAAGAGGTAATCAACTGTCGCGGCCATCTCGAAGCCACCCTTGTAGCCGTGGCGCATGACGCCCGCGAGCCATTTCGGATTGACGATTCGCGCATGGACGATGCGCGCCACCTCTTCTTCGAGGGTGCGGATGCGCGGGTTCTCCGGCCGTGAATGGTCGTTGTGATAGACGACGGGTGCGGCGCCCGCGAGATGGCGCACGGCGACGGCGAGTCCGCCTTCGAACTGGTAGTAGTCGTCGCTGTCGAGCAGGTCGTGCTCGCGATTATCCTGATTCTGCACCACCGCTTCGATGCCGGAAAGCCGTTCGCGGAAGAGCGCGTGCTCGGCGACGCCCTCGGCGCCAGCGCCATAGGCATAGCCGCCCCAGGCGAGATAGGCCTCGGCGAGATCGCGCTCATCGCGCCAACCGCGTTCGTCGATCAGCGCCTGGAGCCCCGCGCCATAAGCGCCCGGCTTGGCGCCGAAGACGCGATGCCCGGCGCGGCGCGCCGCCGCATCCGCCGGCACGCCGCCGGCTTCGAGCCGGGCGCGGTCGGTTCTGACGCGCTCGGCAAGCGGATTTATGTCGCCGGGCTCGTCGAGCGCCGCCACGGCGCGCGCGGCGCTGTCCACCAGCGCGATGAGATTGGGAAAGGCGTCGCGGAAGAAGCCGGAGACGCGCAAGGTGACGTCGATGCGCGGCCGGTCGAGCAGGCGCGCCGGCAGAATCTCGAAGCCCGAGACGCGGCCGGTTTTCGGCTCCCATTGCGGCCGGACGCCCATCAGCGCCAGCGCCTGCGCCACATCATCACCGCCGGTGCGCATATTGGACGTGCCCCAGGCCGAGAGCGCGAGGCGGCGGGGATAGGTGCCGTGCTCCTGCGCATGGCGCGCGGCGAGGAGCTGCGCTGATTTCCAGCCGAGCTGCCAGGCCGCCGGCGTCGGCACGGCGCGCGTGTCGAGGGAATAGAAATTGCGCCCGGTCGGCAGCACCTCTGGCCGGCCGCGCGTCGGCGCGCCGGACGGCCCGGGCGGAACGAAGCGGCCGGCGAGCCCGGCGAGCAGCCCCTGAAGCTCGGCCTCGCCGCACGCGGCGACCGCCGGTTTCAGCGTCTCCTCGATCCAGCGCAGCACGGCGCGCGTCCGCGTCCAGAAGCGGCCGGGCTTGCGCTCGCCGGCGACGAGACGCCGTGCCAGATGCTCGAGCCGCTCCACCGTGTCGCCGGTGCTGCGCCAGAGGCCGGCGCCGGCAAGCGCTTTGGGCCGCTTCCCCGTCCAGGGCGCGCCGAGCTCGGCGGCGAGCGGATCGAAAGCCAGCGCCATATCGTCGGCAAGCGCGCGGATCAGCGAGGCCTGCTCCGGCGCTGTGCCGCGCGGCGGCCGTGCCAGCGCGACGATGAGATCGACAAGCTGGTCGCCCTCCGGCGCGCGGCCGAAGATGTGGAGCCCGTCGCGGATCTGCATCTCTTTCAATTCGCAGAGATAGGCGTCGAGCTTGCCGAGCGCCGCGACGTCGGCGTCGCCCGTGGCGATGCCGCAATCGCGATCGAGCCCGGTCAGACGCAGCAGATCCAGGATCTGGCGCGACAGCAGCGCGAGGCGGCGCGGATCGCTGCCGGCGGCCTCGTAGTATTCATCGACGAGCCGCTCCAGCTCGGCGAGGCGGCCATAGCTTTCGGCGCGGGTGAGCGGCGGCGTCAGGTGATCGATGATCACCGCCTGGGCGCGGCGCTTCGCTTGCGTGCCTTCGCCGGGATCGTTGACGATGAAGGGATAGAGATGCGGCAGCGGTCCCAGCGCGGCGTCCGGGAAGCATTCCGCCGACAGCGCCAGCGCTTTGCCCGGCAGCCATTCGAGATTGCCGTGCTTGCCCATATGCACCACGGCATCGGCGCGCAACCCGTCGGCGATCCAGGCATAGAAGGCGAGATAGCCATGCGGCGGCACGAGATCGGGCGCGTGATAGCTGGCGGCGGGATCGATGTCGTAGCCGCGCGAGGGCTGGATCGCCACCGCGACATTACCGCAGCGGATGGCGGCGATGGCGAAGCTGCCGCAATCGAGCCGGCTCTCGCGGAACGAGGGATCGCGCTCGGGCGCGCCCCAGCGCTCCGCCACCTTGTCCTGCACTGCCAGCGGTAGACCGGCGAAGACACCGGCGTAGTCGCTGCGCGGAAAACTCTCTTCGGCGGGGCGGAAGCGATCGGCGTTGGTCGGACCGGTGAGGAGGCGGCGGATCAGCGCGTCGCCATCGGGGGGAATGTCTTCGACCCGGTAGCCCGCCGCGGCCAGGGCGCGCAGCACTTCGATCACCGCTTGCGGCGTATCGAGGCCGACGCCATTGCCGATGCGGCCATCGCGGTGCGGATAATTCGCCAGCACCAGCGCGATGCGGCGCTCGACCGCGGGCGCGCGGCGCAGCCGCACCCAGCGCCGCGCCAGCTCGGCGACGAAAGCGACGCGGTCGGCCACCGGCGCATAGGCGACGAGATCGGTCTCGGTCAGAAGATCGCGCTGCGCCGCGGATTTGAAGGAGAGCGCGCGGGTGATGATGCGACCATCGATCTCCGGCAGCGCCACATTCATGGCGATGTCGCGCGCATCGAGCCCGCGCGTGCCGCGCCGCCACGCCATTTCGTCGCCGCCGGCGAAGATCACCTGCAGCACCGGGCAATCCGCTGCGTCGAGAACGCCGGCGCGATGCGCCTCGCCCGGCGCCGAGACGGCAAAGCCGGTGCCATTGAGCACGATATCGGGCGGCGCCTCGGCCAGTGCGGCAGCGATGATCGCCGCGGCTTGCGGATCCTTGAGCGACAGGGTGAAGAGCGGCAATGGATTGAAGCCGCGCTGCGCCAGCGCCGCGATCAGCGCGTCGATCACCGCCAGATTTCCCGCCTGCACCAGCGCGCGATAGAAGACGATCGCGGCAATCGGCGCGTCGCTCCGCCATTGCCGGCGCAGCTCGGCGAGCGCGAGGGGCTCGCGGCCGGGCCAATAGAGCCCGGCATGGAGCAGCGGCGCCGGCTCGCGCCAATTGGCGCTGCGGCCGATCAAGGTCGCGGCGTAGCGCAGGAACTGCTCGGCATTGCCGATGCCGCCTTCGCCGAGATAGCGCCAGAGCCGATGCGCGGCCTCGGCCGGCAAGGTCGAGAGCGCGGCCAGCTCGGCATCGGGCTGATCGTCGCCGGGCAGCAGCGCCAGCAGGATGCCACGCGTCCGCGCCAGCTCGGTCAAGCGCTCGACGCCGTAGCGCCAATAGGCGCTGCCGCCGAGCAGCCGCACGATAACCAGCCGCGCTTCGCTCAGCACCGTCTCGACATAGCGATCGACGGAATAATGGTGGCCGAGCCGCAACAGGCTGGCGAGGCGCAGACTCGGCGACGAGGGATCGCTGTCGACGCGCCGGCGCTGCGCCGCGGCGAGACAGGCGATCTCGCTATCCGCCGC
>JASHUO010000613.1 GCA_030039975.1 Alphaproteobacteria bacterium | reverse complement strand
GGCCCGGCGCATGGAGACGGTAGGCGCGCTTGCCAGCGGGATCGCGCACAACTTCAACAACATCATCGGTGCCATCCTGGGCTATACCGAAATGGCCGAGGTGCGCCTGCCCGCCGACAGCCAGGCGGCCCGCAATCTCGACGAGATCCGGCGGGCGGGAGAGCGGGCGCGCGACCTCATCGACAATATCCTTGCCTTCGGCCGGCGCGATGTGCGGCGGCGCTCGCTGAGCGTGCCGACGATGATCGCCGAGGCGGCGTCGCTGCTCCGCGCGTCATTGCCCGCCGAGATCCAACTCGTGATACGCGACGCTTCGGACGCAGCGACCGTGTGCGGCGAATCCGCGCAATTGCAGCAGGTGATCGTCAATCTCTGCAGGAATGCCGCGCAGGCGATCGACGGCGCCGGAACGGTCGAGATCGATGCCGATCTGCACGAGATCACCCGCATGCGGTCGTTGAGCCATGGCGAGCTGGCGCCGGGCCGCTATGTCCGCATCGCGGTGAGCGACACGGGGCGTGGCATGAGCAAGCCGGTCATCGAGCGGATCTTCGAGCCGTTCTTCACCACGCGCATCAGCGGCAACGGATTGGGGCTCGCAACGGTGCGCGAGGTCGTGCGCGAGCATGGCGGTGCGATGAATGTGTGGAGCGAGCCGGCTGTGGGCAGCCGGTTCGCGGCCTGGCTGCCTTGCAGTGCCGCCGTGGAGCCGGTGCCGGCCGAAGACACTTCGCCGCTGCCCCTCGGCTGGGGCGAGACCTTGCTGCTGTTCAACGACGATCGCGAGCGGCTGCTCGGTGACGAAGAGACGCTGGCAGCGCTGGGATACGAGCCGGTGGGCTTTGCCGACGCCGACGAAGCGCTGACCTCCTGCCGGAGCGCGGTCGGTCGGTACGATGCAATTGTCGTAACCAGCCTAACCTCGACGCGGGCGGCGCTGAAGATCGCCGCGGCGCTGCATGAGGCCGCCCCGAATTTGCCGATCCTGCTCGTCGCCGGTTCCACCGAGGAAATCGCCGCCGGCGTGTTGATGACCGCCGGCGTCTCCGAGGTGGTCGGCCGCCCCGTGGTTGCGGCCGAGATGGCGACGGCGCTGAAACGCTGCGTCGCGGCCCGCGACCATCACGTGCCCTATGCCGAGCGTGCGGCGCACTGGTCGCACGTCGAAGCCCAGCGCTGACCCCACGCGCGTCGGCGGATCTACGCACGCTACAGCCGTAACGCTTTCTCGCCTGCGCGAAACCATGCCGTAGCGGCGCCGCGCCACCCTTCTCGCATTGCAGTCGATGCGCAAAAAGAAAGGGTGACGATGACACCGATCGAGGCTCTGTACCATCAGGCGAAGCGCCGTCCCAGGCAGACGGCTTTCATCGCCGGCGATGATGTCTGGACCTATCGTCGGCTGGCGCAAGAGACCGAGCGGCTGGCGCAAGCGTTGATGGCGCGCGGCCTGCGGCCGGGTGACCGCGTGGCTTTGCACATGTTCAATCGGCCGGAGCTGGTGGTTGCCTATTATGCCTGCTTCCGCATTGGCGCGATCGCGGCGCCCCTCAATACCCGGTTCAAGACGGCAGAGCTGCGCCCGCTGCTTCAGCGGCTGCGCCCGTCGCTCTATCTCGGCGAGGCGCGGCTTTATCCGCAAGTCACGCCCGTCGAGCCGGCGATCCTCGGCGCGGGGTCGCGCTTCATCGTCGACGGCGCCGCCGAGGATGATCGGGCGCAACCATGGGCGGAGTTGATCGAGCGCGCCGTCGATTCATCGACCCTCCCCGATCCCGACGACCGCGCGCCGGCCGTGCTGCTCGGGACCTCGGGAACCACCGGGCAGTCCAAGCTCGTCGTGCACACGCCGGCGACGCTGTCAGCGAAAACCGATAGCTGTATACGCATGGGATTCGAGACCTGGCAGATCGCCGTCAACGCCGTCCCGATGATGCATGGCAGCGGGCTTGTGACCATGCTCGCATCGATGCGCTACGGCGCGCCGATGGTTCTGTTCGAACGCTTCGATGCGGACGCCGTGCTGGATGCGATCGAACCGCAGCACTGCAGCTGGATGCTCGGGCTGCCCTTCATGTTCATCGAGTTGCTCGCCCGCCAGCGCCGGGAGGCGCGCACCGTCGATACGCTGCGCTTCTGCCTCAGCGCCGGCGATGTCTGCCCGATCGACGTGCAGCGCGAATTCGCCACGGTGTTCGGCGTGCCGCTGCGCTCGGTCTGGGGTTCGACCGAGGCGACGGGATCGCTCATCCACGGCTTGGAGCCGGGACCGGTCAGCCGGATCGCGCCGGGCGCCGACATCCGTATTGCCGACGACAATGGCGCGCCGGTACCACGGGGCGAGGTGGGCGAGGTGCTGCTGCGCGGGCCCAACGTCACCGTGGGGTATTGGGTTGAAGAAGGCCGTATCGATCCGGCGACCTCCGATGGCTGGTTTCACACCGGCGATCTCATGCGCTGCGGCAAGGCCGATGATCTCTGGTTCGTAGGCCGCAAAAAGGATCTGATCATCCGCGGCGGGTCGAACATCTCGCCGGTCGAGATCGAGCGGGTCCTGATGACGCATCCCGGCGTGCGCGACGCCGTGGTCGTCGGCGTTCCCGACGCAACCCTTGGCCAGCGCGTCGCCGCTCTGGTTCAGCTCTGGGAGAAGCCGCGCGACGCCGTGCTCCGCAACATCCTCGCCGGCACCAGGGCGCAGCTTGCCGATTACAAAGTGCCCGAGCGACTGAAGGTCGTGGACGCGCTTCCCCGCAACACCCTCGGCAAGATCGACCGCAGATCGGCGGTGTCGATCCTGCTGGACGACGAGGCGGACGAGGCCGTCGCTGCCGAATAGCGATGGCAAGAGATTACGATGGTAACAGCTTTCGCCAAGGCAGAAACCGCAATGTAGCACGGCCGCTTTAGCGTCCGGCGCATCGAGCATTACCGAAGGGGTTCATCATGACAGAGTCAACGGCCGCAGCCAGCACCGGCCTTCACGCGGCTTCCGATACTCGCATACGACTGCAAGCGCGGCGCACGGCGCGGCGGCGCGCCAACACGATGCGCCGGCTGCATCACCATGCGGTGCGGACCGACGACATGGCGGCGACGCGACGCTTCTATGAGGATCTGCTCGGCATGCCGATGGTGGCCGCGCTCCGGGAGAGCGTCGATCTCGGCGGCGGTGAGAAGCCCTTCCTGCATTGTTTCTTCGAGATGGCCGATGGCAGCTGCCTCGCCTTCTTCCAATTCCTCCCGGACGCCTTCGGGCCCGCGACCAAACTGCCGCGACACGGGGTCGATCACCATCTGGCGATGCTGGTTCCCGGCTTCGACGAGATCGCGCGCCTCAAGGTGAAGTTCGACGCCCTGCTCTATCCGCACTGCGGCATCAATCACGGTTTCTGCTATTCGCATTATGTGCGCGATCCCAACGGCATGCTGGTCGAGTTCGTCGTCGAAGCCGCCAACGAGCTTGAGCTCTGCGAAACCGCCGCCACCTCGGCCCATGAAGAGCTCGCGAAATGGCAAGGCCAGGATTACACCCCAAACCATCTCGCGAGCGCGACGATGGCCTGTCCCTTCCCGACCTCACCCGCCGAAGACATCGCCAAGGTGATCGCAAACGAGCGCCATGCGGAAGAGCAACGTTGACCGCCCTTCGATCGATCCTTCGCCTCCGGTCTCGAGATGACCGGAGTGCGAAGGGTCGGCTGGTGCCGCGCCCGGCCGCTCGACGGGTGCAGAGGCCAACCCCCCGCCAAATGCACGCAGGGATGGATGGCCGGGCGCGGCGCCGCAGTCCGGGCAGGTTTGCTTCAGCCCGTCTCCACCTGCCAACCGCCGCCCAGGGCGTTGAACAGGCTGACCAGCGCCTGGAGATGCGCCAGCCTCACTTGCACCAGCGTGTCCTCGGCCGGAAACAAGGCGTTCTCGGTGTTGAGGACGGTCAGCAGATCGGTGAGCCCGACGCGGTAGCGTGCCTGGGCGATCTCGTAAGAGCGGCGCGCTTCCGCGACCGTCACCTCTTGCGCCGCCTGCTGCTCGGCGGTGCGCCGCACCGAGGCGAGCGCGTCTTCGACATTGCTGAAGGCGGAAACCACCGCTTTGCGGTAGTTCTGCACCAGCTCGTCATAACGCGCCTTGGAGAATTGCAGCTGTCCTTCGAGGGCGCCGCCCTCGAAGATCGGCTGCGTCAGCGAGCCCGCCGCGCTGTAGACGACGCCCTCCGGCGTCAGGAAGTTCGAAAGCGCGAGGCTGGCGAAGCCGCCTTGCGCGGTCAGTGCCAGGCTCGGAAAGAATTGCGCCCGCGCCACCTTGATGTTGGCGTTCGCCGAAACGAGCTGCGCCTCCGCCTCGGCGATGTCGGGGCGGCGCGCCAGCAGTTCCGAAGGCAAGCCCGGAGCGACGGCCGGCGCTGTGAGGCTGGCGAGCGAGGCGGGCGCGATCTTCACCTGCTCCGGCGGCTCGCCGAGGAGAATCGCGAGCGCATCAAGGGTCTCAGACAGCTGCTGCTCGAGCGGCGGGATGGCGGCGCGCTGCTCGGCGACGACCGTCCGCTGCTGCGACACGTCGAGATCCATCGCCGTGCCGAGACGGCGCCGCCCCTCGATGATCTCCAGCACATTCTCCGCCGTCGCCAGGTTCTCGCGCGCTACATCAAGGCGATCCTGCAACGCGAGGAGCTGCAGATAGCTCGTCGCCACGCCGGTGACGACGGTGAGCGCAACGACCTGCTGGTCATAGCGGCTGGCCAGCGCGGTCGCCTGCGCCGCGTGCAACGCGGCCGCGTTCTTGCCCCAGAAATCGACCTCGTAGGAGGCGGAAAGGGTCATATCATATTCGGGGAAGGTGATCTTGTTGCCATGACCCGTCGGGAAGAGCACACGCTGGCTCGATCCGGTGGCGCCGGCGCCGATCGCGGGCAGCAGCGCGGCGCCGGCGATGCGCGCCTCAGCGTCGGCCTCGCGCACACGGGCGATTGCCGCCCCGAGGTCATAGTTGGCCTGTTCTGCGCCGACGACCAGGCTGTCGAGCTCGGGCGAGCCGAAACCGCGCCACCAATCCGCCGACGGCCAGATCGCGGTCGACGCGCCGCTCGGCTCGCGCCATGCGGCAGGCAGGGCCGTGCCGGGCTGCTTGTAATCGGGACCGAGGTCGCAGCCGAGCAGCAGCGCCGCCGGCAGCAGAAGCGCGGCCAGCCGAAACGGTACACCGAGGCGTCGCCGCCTTGTCATTTGCGCCGGGCGAGGAGGGTCGCCGGCTGTCGCACCGGAACGGCGGCGATATGTTGATCCGCATCGATGGCGGCGACACGCATCCCCTCCGTGAGATCGACCGGCGGATTGATGATGACGCGATCGCCGGCTTCGAGCCCGGCGCGGACGACGACATTGGCGCCGTCATCCTCGGCCAGATCGAGGTGATGCAAGCGGACGACGCCGTTGTCGTAGACCGCGGCGCTGAGGCCGTTCTTGTCGAAGACGACGGCATTGGACGGCACCACCACGACCGGCTGCGGCCGCGGGATCGACAGCCGGACGATGCCGTAGAGGCCGGGGCGCAGCGCCCCGTCGGCATTGTCGATATCGACCTCGGTGAGCAGCGTGCGGGTACCAGGCTGCAGGGCACCGGCATTGCGCGTGACCACGCCGTGGAAGACGCGGCCCGGTATTTCCGGCACAATCACCTGCGCCGTGTCGCCATCCTTGAGACCGAACACCGCATTTTGCGGCACATAGACCTGGACGCGCAGCTCGTTGGTGCGTTCGATCGCGAACATCGGTGTACCGGTCGAAGCATCGGCGGTGACGAGATCGCCGACATCGACCTGGCGTTGGGTGATGACGCCGTCGAAGGGCGCGGTCACCCGCTCGAAGCCGGTGAGCTGCTCGAGCCGGGAGACATTGGCGCTTTGCGCCTTGATATTGGCCTCCGCGACGCCGACCGCGGCCTCGGCGTTCAGCACATCGGCATTGCGCGCGGCGAGCGTGAGGCGGGCATTGTCCGCGTCCTGTTGCGCCGCGTAGCCCTGCGCCGCGAGCTTTGCGTAACGTTGATTCGTCACTTGGGCGAGGTCCTGATTCGCTTGTGCCTGTTGCAGCGCCGCGTGCGCCTGGTTCAGTGCCGCTTGGGTCTGAACGAGCTGCGCCTGCGCCTGGGCCAGTTGCTGATCGAGATCGGGCGCGGCGATGACCGCGAGCACATCGCCGGCATGGACGCGGCTGCCGATGTCGACCGACCGGCTCGCGACATAGCCGGTCGCCCGCGCGAAGATCGTCGCGCTGTCGAAGGCCTGCAGACTTGCCGGCAGGTCGATGCGCTGCGGACCATCGACGGGTGTCACGGCGACGGTGCGGACGGTCGGCACCGTATTGCGCTCCTGTGCCAGGACCGTGCGCGCCTCGGCCGCGCGCCGCAGATGGCCCCATGTCCCCACGGCGACCAGCAGCGCCAGGATCACGAGCGCGGCAACACCGAGCCTTCGCGCGGCGCGGTGCCGTCCTGCCGTGAGCTCGGGCGTATCGCCGCTGGTGCGCCCGCGGGCATGGGCCGCTTCGCCGGCAAGGCCTAGCGTGTCGGCGGCGCGCGGCGGATCGGAAGCGAAGTGCTCTCCCTGCTTCATGACAAAGTTCCTTCTGTAGGTGCGGCTGCAGGCTCGGAGGAGCCGCCGGGGTCGCCCCGGCCGATGACGGAGTAGAGATAGGGAACGAAGAGCAGGGTCGTGATGGTGCCGACCACGAGGCCGCCGATGACGGCGCGCGCCAGCACCGCGTTCTGCTCCTCGCCGGCGCCGCCCAGCGCCATCGGCAGCATGCCGACGATCATCGCCGCCGCCGTCATCAGCACCGGCCGAAGCCGCGTCTTGCCGGCGATAAGCGCCGCTTCGCCGGCGGAGTGCCCCTCCTGCCGCAGCTCGCGGGCAAAGGTCACCAGCAGGATCGAGTTGGCCGAAGCGACGCCCACCGACATGATCGCGCCCATCAGCGAGGGCACGCTCAAGGTGGTGCCGGTGACGAAGAGCATGAGCACGATGCCGCTCGCCGCGCCCGGCAGCGCCAGAATGACCGCGAAGGGATCGAGAAAGCTCTGATAGTTCACCACCATGAGGAAATAGACGAAGATGGCGGCGAAGATGAGGCCGAGCGTCAGATTGCCGAAGGCAGCATTCATGCTCTCGATCTGGCCGCGCACGACGATGCGGTTGCCCGGCTTCAGCTGCCCCTGAAGCTGATGGACGACGGCACCGATCGCCCGCGCGGCGCTGCCGAGATCGCGCTCCTGGACATTGGCATAGACGTCGTAGACCGGCTGGATATTCGATTGATTGTAAACCGACTGCACCGGGCGGCGCTCGACGCTGGCGACATTGCCGAGCAGCGTAGGGACCGGTGCCACGACCGCGGCGGCGGTCGAGATCGGCGTGTCGTCGAGCGCATTGATGTTGTTGATGCGGTACTCGGGCGTCTGCACGGCCAGGTAATAGGGAATGCCGGAATTCGGATCGGTCCAGAAATTGGGCGATACCTGCTCGGAAGAGCTGAGGCTGATATTGAGGTTGTTGGCGATGCTGGCGAGCGACAATCCGAGCTGCTGCGCGCGCGTACGGTCGATGGTGTAATAGAGCTCGGGCGCGTCGAGCTCCTGTTGGATATGGGCGTCGACAATGCCAGGCAGGTTCGCCAGGCGCTGCTGCAGCGTCCGCGCGATGGCGATATTGCCCGGCCGATCTTGTCCCTGGACCTGAACATCGATCTGCGACGGCACGCCGAAGTTCAGAATCTGCGTCACGATGTCCGCCGGCTGGAAGTAGAACAGCACGTCGGGGAAATCCTGGTGCAGCTGCTGGCGCAGAGTCCTTATATAATGTTCGGTTGGCGCGTGACCTTGCTTGAGCGAGATCAGGATCTGACCGTCGTTGACGCCGATCGCGGTGCCATCGGTAAACGCCAGGTTATAGACCCGCGCCGGCAGCCCGATATTGTCGAGAATGGGTCCCAAGTCGCGCGGCGGGATCTGACGCCGGATATCGTCCTCGACGGCTTGAAAGATCTGTTCCGTGCGCTCGATCCGCGTGCGCGGCGCAGCGCGCACATGCAGCTGGATGAGACCGGCATCGACCTGGGGAAAGAAATCGGTGCCGACGAAGAACGTCAACAGCGCGGCGCCGGCGACGACGCTGCCGGCGACCGCCGGCACGATCACCCGGCGCCGCAGCAGCGCGCTCAGCAGCCAGCCGTAGAACTCGCGGAAGCGATCGAAACGCCGATTGAATTGGTCGTGAAGGTGCGCGAACCAGTTCGCGGTTCCCGCCGCGTGCGCGGCATGCTCGCCGCGCAGCAGCAAGCGGATGATCACCGGCGTCAGCGTACGCGAGATCGCGTAGGACGCCAGCATCGCGAACACCACCGCCATGCCGAGCGGCGCGAACAGATAGCGCGCCGCGCCCTGGAGGAAGAAGAGAGCGACGAAGACGCAGCAAATCGCCAAGGTCGAGATCAGCGTCGGCACGGCGATCCCGGCAGCGCCCTCGAGCACCGCCGTATCGAAGGCGACGCCCTCCTCGAACAGCCGATGGGTGTTCTCGATCGTGACCGTCGAATCGTCGACCAGGATGCCGACGGCCAGGGCCAGACCGCCGAGCGTCATGGTGTTGAGCGTCTGGCCGAGCGCGGCGAGCACGGCGATCGAGGTCAGGATCGACAACGGAATCGACACCATGACGATCAGCGTCGAGCGCCAGGATCCGAGGAACAGCAGGATCATGAGGGCGGTGAGGCCGGCGGCGATGGCGCCCTCGCGCAGCACGCTGTCGATCGCTTGTTGAACGAATACCGACTGGTCGAACAGCAATTGGATGTTCATCCCCGCCGGCGCCGCCCGCTGGATATCGGGCAAAGCCGCCTTGACGCGGCGAACGACATCGAGCGTCGACGCATCGCCGTTCTTGATGATGGTGAGCAGCACGGAGCGGCGGCCATCGGCGCGCACCACGTTCTGCTGCACCGCCCAGCCATCGCGGACATGCGCGACATCGCTGAGTCGGACAGTGGTCGCACCCACCTGACGGATCGGGAGCTGGTTGAGCGCGTTGATCGTCGGCGCGTTCGCATTGGTGCTGACGATGAACTGCTTGTCGCCCATCTTGGCATCGCCCGAGGGCAGGGTCAGGCTTTGCGCGTTGACGGCATTCACGACGTCATTGGGGGTAACCCCATCCGCCCGCAGCGCGTCGGGATTGAGATCGACCATGATCTGCCGATACTTGCCGCCATAGGGCGTCGGCAGCGTGATGCCCTGGATCGGCGCGAGCGCTTGGCGGATCCGGTAGATGCCGTAATCGTAGAGCTGTTGCTCGTTGAGGCGATCCGAGCTGAGACTGAGCTGCAGCACCGGGACGCTGGAAGCGTTGTACTGCACCACGATCGGCGGCTGGACCCCCGGCGGCATCAGGGCGCGGATCGCGTTGCTGGCCGAGACGATCTGGCTCACCGCCAGGTCGATGTTGACGTTCGGCTGGAAATAGATCTTCTCGACCGAGATGCCGGACAACGTCTGCGATTCCATGTTGCGGATGTCGTTGACGTTGGCGCTGATCGAATATTCGCTGTAGGTGGTGATGCGGTTTTCCATCTCCTGCGGCGTCAGCCCCGTGTACTGCCAGATCACGGTGACGACCGGGATATTGATGCGGGGGAAGATATCCTTTGGCGTGCTGACGACGGCACTCACGCCGAGCACGAGAATCAGCGCCGCCATGACATAAAAGGTGTGCGGAAAGCGCAGCGCGAAGCGGACGATGCCCATGCGGGTGACGCCTGAAGGTTAGGAGTGATGCAAGGGAGCGGGGCTTTCTGCCGGCAGGCGGCAGCGCCCGCGTGAATTGCGAGGCGCCAAGCCCCGAATTGGCATTCTTCCGCGACAGCCGACCGCCATGAGGTAGGAAGGTGAACGCAACGCGACTATGCAAGCGTCGCTAAATGGTCTCTTCACGCGAGCAGAACAATCGGCTCGCTGCACACAAAAACGGCAATGCCTTGCCTTCTCAGCGAGCAAGGCCAGGACCCACCGAGTGCGAGCGCGGTGCCACGGGGAGGTGAGAGGGCAGGGTCTCATCGGCGCTGGCGAAGATGGCGTCGGATGTCGAGGGCGTTCACAGAGCTCACGGGGTTGTGCTCGCAAAATCCGGACCGCATGACACCGCGCAAGCCTGCGATCGATCCCCTAGCGGATGGCGGGCTGCCCGCCCTGCAACTGGGCCTGGTCCGATCGAGACGGGGTTCCGTCCGGGCCAGCGACGAAGGGCGATGCGGCCGGGTGGCGCACCGAATCGATTTGATGCGACGGAACCGACGCGACCCTAGGCATGGACTGCGCGAAATCCTGGAACAGATACCCCGGAGGGTCCGCCAGAGCGGCCGGAGCCGCCGCTAGAAGCAACAGGACGGACAGCGCCGCGCCGCGCAACATGTGTCTTGTCTGGTTATGGACGGTCATCGTCGTCTCTTTGAAACAGGAAAGTCACGATCGACACGCGTCACAGGAGGGGGACGAGCGTTGGCAGGCCAGCGCT
>JASHUO010000612.1 GCA_030039975.1 Alphaproteobacteria bacterium | reverse complement strand
GTCAGCGGGCGAAGGCGGCAAACATCTCTTCGATTGCCTGCACCTGGTTGCCGGCGGCCGAGGAGGGGACGATGATCGGCGTGCGGACGCCCGCGGTGTACCAGGCTTCGAGTCCGCTGCGCACGCGCTCGACCGGGCCGAACAGCGAAACATCGGCGAGCCACGCATCGGTCAGATATTTCGGAATGTCCTCGGGCCGGTTCTCGGCAATCGCACGCTCGATCGCCGACATCTCCTCGACATAGCCCGCCTCTTTCCAATAATTGCGATAGTTCGGGAGCCGCGCATAGGGGGTCAGCGTCCGGCGATTGACCGCCTGCGCCGCGGCGAGATCGCCCGAAACGCAGGTCGGGATCATGTTGCCGATGAAGAAAGCCTCGGTCGCACGCTGCCGGGGTGGCAGCGCGGCAAGCGAGGCCGCCATGTGGGACCTGCTGCCATTGGCGAAGACCACCCCATCGGCGATCTCGCCGGCGAGCGCAACCATCTTGCTGCGCAGCGCGGCGACGATGATCGGCGGCTGTGCGCCGATCCCCTCATAGGCGCGCAGCTTGCTGACGAAATCGCGGATGTCCGCGAGCGGTCGGCCGGGACTGACGCCCATGCGGCGATGGCTCGGCGCGTGCGAAACGCCGATGCCGAGGCGGAAGCGCCCGCCGGAGACCTCGTGGAGGAACGCGGCGCTTTGGGCGAAATCATCGACGGTGCGGGCATAGATCGGCGCGATCGCGGTGCCGAAGACGATAGTCTCGGTCGTCCAGGCCATCGCCTCGCAGAGCGACAGGTTCGCAAACCGGCTCGGCGCGAAGATGGCGGGGAAGCCACGGCGCTCGATCTCGCGCGCGAGATCAAGCGTGAAGCGCCGCCGCCCGGGAACCGCGACCAGCCCAACCGCGGGAAGCTGCAATGGCATGTGAGAAGCGCCCCTCCTACCGGCGTTCAGTTCGGACTCGCCACCCCCTCGGCGGCTCGCGCGATCCGCTCCACGCTGCGCAGCCAGTCCTCGATCTCGCGCTCGGCAGGCTCGGCCAGGACATGCCCGACGCCGGCGGCGCCGAAAGCGGCCAGCCTGTCGCGCAGCTCGGCCGCATCCTTGCCGTCCCAGCCGGTGCGCAGCGAAATAGCAAAGCCGGGGTCCGGTCGCTCGCGCCGCAAGCGTTCCACGATCGGTGCCGCTTTTTCGGGAGTGAGCCGGGTGCCATGCCACCCGTCGCACAAACGCGCCGCGCGCGCCAGCGCCTGATCCGAGATGCCGCCTGACCAGATCGGAATTGGCGGCGACGGCAAGGGCTGCATGCGCATCTCGGCGATCTCGGCCGGGACGTAGCGGGTCGCAAAGCTGACGGGATCTTCGCTCCACAGCGCCCGCAGCAGCGCGATGCTTTCGTCCATGCGCCGGCCGCGTTCGCGGAACGGCGCGCCGAGCGCGGCGAACTCGGCTTCGAGCCAGCCGACGCCGATGCCGAAGATGACGCGCCCGCCGCTGAGGCACTGCAAACTCGCGATCTGCTTGGCGACCGGCACGGGGTGATGCATCGGCAAGACATAGACGCTGGTGCCGAGGCCGACCCGCCGCGTCGCGGCCGCCGCCCAGGTCAAGGTGAGGATCGGCTCGAGGAAGGAGGGTGAGGGCGGATAGGGCGCGCCTTTGGGCAGGATGACATGCTCGCTCGCCCAGACATCGGCAAAGCCGAGCGCTTCGGCTTGCAGCGCGGCCCGCCGGATGGCTTCTGGCCCGGCTTTGCGGCCGATATGGGGAAGATGAATGCCGAGGCGCATGACCGTCCTCCCATCTATTTCGGTTTGGGCCAGCGCCGCGCGACTTGCGGGAGCACCTCCTCCAGCAGAAGCCGCGTCTGCGCCAGCATGTCTTCGACGCCTTCGGCCACCGGCCGCAGAATGAACTTGGTCGCACCCGCTTCGATATAGGCGGCAATCCGCTCGACGATGGCTGCGCCGTCGCCGACGGCGAAATAGCTCGAGGGATCGTGGCCGGTGCGCTTGCGATAGGCCTCCATCGGACGCGTCAGGGCGGGGTCGTCGGAGCGCCCGAAGCGGTAGGGAAAGCCGGCACCGAAATGGTCTTCATCGAAGGCGCGTCCGGCCGCGCGGGCGGCGGCACGAATGGCCGCGATGACCGGTGCCACTTGGGCCGGCGTCTCCACCCCCGCCTGCCAGCCGGTGCCGAAGCGTGCCGTCCGCTGGATCGCCGCGGCGGAGGAGCCGCCGATCCACATCGGCAGCTCGGCCTGCACCGGCTTCGGCGAAATCGAGGCGCCGGCGAGGCGGTAATGGACGCCGGTGAAATGCACGTCGTCCTCACGCCAAAGGCGCCGCACGATCTCCAGCCCCTCATCGGTCTTGCGTCCGCGGCCGGCGGTGTCGACCGACAGCGCCTGCCATTCCGGCGCGATCGGGCTGCCGATACCGAAGGCCGGCAGCAACCGGCCTTGCGAGAGCACATCGATGGTCGCGCATTGCTTGGCCACCAGGACCGGATCGCGCAGCGCCAGCGAGACGACGTTCATCCCGAACTTCAAGCGCTGCGTGCGGCCGGCAAGCGCCGCCATGACGGTCATGCATTCCAAGATCGGCTCGCGGCTGACGATGCGGTCGGTCTGCCACAGCGAGTCGACCGCGCTCGCCTCGCACAGATCGACCCAGCGCCAATAGCCGCGCGCCTCCTCGAACGGGAATGCCATCAAGCCTAAGCCGACGGCGACGGACCCGACCATGGCGGCCCCCATGCCTCTGCCACAGCAGCGAGGTTAGCGACGATGGCCGATCGAGGCCACCATCTCCTGCCGGCGCATCGGCGAAGCCGCTCCGTGCCGTCGGCGGCGGATCAGCTTTTGCGCGTTTGGCCTGGCTTTGCGCCGGCGGTTGCCAAGCGTTCCCTCTGCTCGATCGGCAAGGCTTCCTCGGCCTGCTGCGTCGTGAACGCCGGAACCGGCGAGCGCAACAGCGCGTACAGCCCGGCCGCCCCCGCGGCGCCCAGCAAGGGCGCGATGATGAACAGCCAGAGCTGTCCGATGGCAGCGCTGCCGGCGAAGAGCGCCGGCCCGATGCTGCGCGC
>JASHUO010000611.1 GCA_030039975.1 Alphaproteobacteria bacterium | reverse complement strand
GGGCAGGATCGCCGCCAGCAGCGTCTCGGCCTCCGCGCGGTGATCGGCGCGGGTCGATTCGACCAGCGTGATCGCTCGCGCCAAAGCACGGCGGTCGCCGGCGCGCAGCGCGGCAGCAAGCTTCTTCACATCGACGGGAGCGGCCCCCATGCGGCGTCAATAGCATGGAACGGGCGGGGGGCGGTACTCTACGGCGTGCACGTCTCGCGGCCGCCCATAATGATTGCCTTGCCCGCGAAAGCGGGCATCCGGGGCTTCGGCTCCGACGAGCGGTGCTCGGGGCGGTGGTTTCCCGCTTTCGCGGGAAAGGCGGTGAAGGGTTGGCATCGCAGCGCTCACGCGCCCTACAGAAACACCTCACGGACATCGATGCTCGAATAGCGGTTGAGCGCCGCGAAATTCTGCTCGAGCCAGCGGCCTGCCGTGCGCCGGCCGAGCTCCTTCAGATAGAGCAGGAAATCGAGATCCGTATTCATCTTGCTGGCAACGCCAAGCGCCTCCATCGCCGCTTCGGCTTCGATCATGTGGATCAGCATGTGCTTCAACCGCGCCACCTCGGGATGCTTGCCGTCGGCTGCGATCAGCCGCGCGACAAAGGCGATGGCGCGCATCTCGCTCATGAGCGAGGCGTTGAAGGTGATCTCGTTGAGGCGGTTGGTGATCTCGGCCGCGGTATGCGGCACGCCGTCGCGCGTCAGCGGATTGATCTGGACGAGCACGATATCGCGCGAGGCGGAATGATAGATGAGCGGCCACAGCGACGGGTTGCCCATATAGCCGCCGTCCCAATAGGCCTCGCCCTCGATCACCACCGCCTGGAACATCTGCGGCAGGCAGGCCGAAGCGAGGAGCGCGTCGAGGTTCAGCTCGTGCCGGTCGAAGATGCGCACCTTGCCCGTACGCACATTGGTGGCCGCGATGAAGAGCTTGATGGCATCCTCGCCGGTGAGCGACGTCCAGTCGAGCATCGAGGCCAGCAGATCGCGCAACGGCGACAGGTTCAGCGGGTTGAGCTGATAGGGTGACACCAGTTGGGTCAACTGATTGACCCAGATCGCGCTCGGCGATTCGTCGATGTTCCAGCTGCCGACGGCGCGCTCGAGCCAGCCGCGATGGATCGGGCTGATCAGGCCGATCTCGCTGATGCGGAGCCAGAACCGGTCGAGCTCGGCCCGCGCGCCGGCGGCGCCGCCCTTCAAATGCCCCTGCGCCAGCACCGCGGCATTGATCGCGCCGGCGCTGGTGCCGCTGATTGCCTCGATGCCGATCTTGTCATCTTCCAGCAGGCGATCGAGCACGCCCCAGGTGAAGGCGCCATGTGCGCCGCCGCCTTGCAGCGCGAGGTTGATGACGCGGCGGCCGGTCGCCGCCGTCTCGTCGTGCCGGTTATGGGCGGGTGCCGTCATGACGATGCCCGTCTAGCTGATGTTATCCAGGTCGAGAGTACCCCGTATCGATGTAGAGCGTCCATGCGCCCAACCGCCGACTTGGCCGCCCTACTCCGCCACCACCTCGGCCAGCGCATCGCGCTCATCGGCCTCTTGTTGCTGGCGCGCCCACATGGCAGCGTAGACGCCGCCCTCTGCCAGCAGTGCCGCATGATCGCCGCGCTCGACGATGCGGCCCTGGTCGAGCACCAGGATCTCGTCGGCATTGACCACGGTCGACAGGCGATGGGCGATGACGAGGGTGGTCCGTCCGGCCGAGACCTCGTCGAGATTGGCCTGGATCTCTTGCTCGGTCTTGGTGTCGAGCGCCGAGGTCGCTTCGTCGAAGATCAGGATGCGCGGCGATTTGAGGATGACGCGGGCGATGGCGACGCGCTGCTTCTCGCCGCCGGAGAGCTTCAGGCCGCGCTCGCCGACTTGGCTCTGATAGCCATCGGGCAGCGATGCGATGAAATCGTGGATGCGCGCATGCCGCGCTGCTTCTTCGATGTCCGCATCGCCGGCGCCCGGCCGGCCATAGGCGATGTTGTAGCGCACGCTGTCGTTGAACAGCACCGTGTCCTGCGGCACGACGCCGATCGCGCGGCGGAGGCTGTCCTGCGTGACATCGCGCAAATCCTGCCCGTCGATGCGGATGGCGCCCGCGTTGACGTCATAGAAGCGGAAGAGCAGCCGCGCGATGGTCGATTTGCCGGCGCCGCTCGGCCCGACAATAGCGACCGTCCCGCCCGGCGGCACGCGGAAGGAAACCTCTTCGAGGATCGGGCGGCGCGGGTCGTAATGGAACGAAACGCGGTCGAACACGACCTCGCCCTGCGGCACCGCCAGTGCCGGCGCGCCCGGCCGGTCCTCGATCTCGGCCTTCACCGACAGCAGACGGAACATCGATTCGAGATCGGTCAGCGACTGCTTGATGTTGCGGTAGACCATGCCGAGCACGTTGAGCGGCGAATAGAGCTGCACGAGGTAGGAGTTGACGAGCACGAAATCGCCGACCGTCATGCGCCCCGCCGCGACGCCGAAGCCGGCGAGCAGCATCACGGTCACGAGCCCGCTGGCGATGATGATGCCTTGCCCGATATTGAGCGCCGAGAGCGTCGTCTGGCTGCGCACCGCGGCGTGCTCATAGGCGCGCAGCGCCTGGTCGAAGCGCTGAGCCTCGTGCTCTTCATTGGCGAAATACTTCACCGTCTCGAAATTCAGCAGGCTGTCGATCGCTCTGGTGTTCGCCTCGCTGTCGCGCTCGTTCATCTCGCGGCGGAACTTGATGCGCCAATCGGTGACAGAAAAGGTGAAGGCAATATAGGCGATGACCGTCGCCAGCGTCGCGAGCGCGAAGCTGGCGCGGTAGAAGCCCCACAGGATGGCGCAGACGAGGAGGATCTCGAACAGGGTCGGCACCACGTTGAACAGCATGTAGGAGAGCAGGAACTCGGTGCCGCGGATGCCGCGCTCGATGGCGCGCGAGAGACCGCCGGTCTGACGCTCGAGGTGGAAGCGCAGCGACAGCGCGTGGAGATGCCGGAAGGTCGCCAGCGCCAGGCGCCGCACCGCGCGCTGCCCGACCTTGGCGAAGACGGCATCGCGAAGCTCGGCGAAGAGCTGAGCGCCGACGCGGGCGATGCCATAGCCGATGACGAGCGCCACCGGCACGGCGATCACGGCGGCGTGCCCCGGCGACAGCGCGTCGACCGCGCCCTTGTAGAGCAGCGGCACATAGACATTGATGACCTTGGCGCCGATGAGGAAGGCGAGCGATAGCAGCACGCGCCCGCGCAACCTCCAGTCCGGCGGCCACAGATAAGGCGCGAGGCGGCGCACCGCCTTCAGCTCCTGGCGCAGCCCGACCTCGCTGCCCTTGCCGAGCTTCGGCGCGGCGACGCGCTCGCCTCTCATGACGGTCGCGACGCGCTGGGCGCGGCCGCGAGCCGGGCGAAGGGCAGGCGGGAGGCGAGCGCCACCACCAGCGCCATCACCGCCGCGCCGGTGTAATAGGGCGCGTCGCGGCCGAAGCCCTGGAACAGCGGACCGGCCACCGCCGGGCCGAGAATGCGCGACAGGCTGCTGGCGGATTGCGAGACGCCGAGGATGCCGCCGCGCTCATCGATACTGGCCTGTTGCGAGACAAGGCTGGTGATCGAGGGGCTGAGCAGCCCCATGCCAAGCGCAAGGAAAGTATCGACGACAAGGAGCCGCCACAGCCGCAGCGCGAAGGGCAATCCCAACAGGCCGAGCGCGATGAGCCCGGCGCCGCCGAGAATGAGCCGCGCCTCGCCGAAGCGCCGCGACAGCCGGCCGATCAAACCGCCCTGCACCGCCACCAGCACCAGGCCGACGTAAAGGAAATTGTAGCCGACGGCGCGCGGGCCCCAGTCGAGCGCGTGGTTCGCCCAAAGGGCAAAGGTCGTCTCCATGCCGGCAAAGGCGGTGACGGTGATGAACAGCAGCAGGATGAGACGGCCGAGCAGCGGACGTGTCAGCACGTCGCGCGCCACCTGCCAGCGGCTCGGGCGCGCCGCAGCATTGCGCGCGCTTTGCGGCAGGCTCTCTTTGAGCCGGATCAGCGCGATGACGAAAGCGAGCGTAGAAAGACCGGCCGCGAGGAAGGCGGGACGCGCCAGCGCCGCCGCCGAGGGGTTGCTGCCGGCGACGAGCCCGCCCAACGCCGGGCCGATGGTGAAGCCGAGGCCGAAGGCGGCGCCGATCATGCCCATGCCCTTGGCGCGCGTCTCCGGCGTGGTGACGTCGCTGATATAGGCTTGCGCCGCAGCGATGTTGCCGGCACCGGCGCCGG
>JASHUO010000610.1 GCA_030039975.1 Alphaproteobacteria bacterium | reverse complement strand
CGGCCTTGACCTTGGCCATCGGCCCTTCGGAAAGGATCTTGCCCTGGTGCAGGACCGTCACCTTGTGGGCGATGTCCTCGACGAACTTCATGTCGTGCTCGATGACGATCACCGACCGGTCGCGGATGATGCGATGCAGCAGCTCCGCGGTTTTCTTGCGCTCCGCGACGCTCATACCGGCGACCGGCTCGTCGAGCATCAGCAGCTCGGGATCCTGGATCAGCAGCATGCCGATCTCGAGCCACTGCTTCTGGCCGTGGCTCAGATACTCGGCCCGCGTCGCGAGCTGCGCGTCGAGGAAGATCGCCTCGGCGACCTCCTCGATCCGCTCGCGCACCGCCGTGTCGCGCTGGAAGGCGAGCGAGCCCAGCACCGTGCGCCCGCGCGGATAGGAGATCTCCAGATTCTCGAAGACGGTGAGATCCTCGTAGATCGACGGGTTCTGGAATTTTCGGCCGATGCCGGCGCGCACGATCTCATGCTCTTTGAGCGCGGTGATCTCCTTGTTGTGAAAGCGGATCGAGCCCGCGCTCGGCTTGGTGCGCCCGCAGACGAGATCGAGCACCGTGGTCTTGCCGGCGCCGTTCGGGCCGATGATCACGCGGATCTCGTTCTCGTCCACATAGAGCGTGAGATCGTCGACCGCCTTGAAGCCGTCGAAGGAGACGGTGAGATTCTCGATCGCGAGGAGGAAATCGGTGTTGGACGACATGGGCGCTGCTCACTCCGGCCGCGACGTGGCGCGCGCCGCGACCAGTTTCGGCGCCTCCCGGCCGGACCGGGCGGGAACAAGGCCGACGAGGCGGCCGAGATAGGGCTCGAGATAGCTCTGATAGAGACCGGCGAGCCCCTCCGGGAAAGCGAGCACGACGCCGATGAAGAGCGCGCCCATGGCGAAGAGCCAGAGCTGCGGGAAATCCTCGGAGAACGTCGTCTTGGCGAAGTTGACGAGGAGCGTGCCATAGACCGCCCCGAGCAGCGACAACCGGCCCCCTACCGCGCAATAGATCACCAGCTCGATCGACGGCACGATGCCGACGAAGGAAGGCGACATGAAACCCACCTGGAGCGTGAACATGGCGCCGCCGATTGCGGCCAGCGCCGCGGCGAAGCAGAAGACGAAGATCTTGAAATTGGCGACGTCGTAGCCGGAGAAGCGGACGCGGTCCTCCTTGTCGCGCATCGCCACGAGAATGCGGCCCAGCTTGGTGTGCCGCACATACTGACAGAGCAGGATCGATCCGAAGAGCAGCGCGGCGTTGACGAAGTAGAGAATGTACTTCGCATGGTCCGTGCGGATGTCCCAGCCCTTCAGGGTGCGCAGATCGGTGATGCCGTTGATGCCGCCTGTGAAGCCCTGCTGGCCGACGATGAGGATCGTCAGGATGGCGGCGATCGCTTGGGTGATGATGGCGAAATAGACGCCGCCGACGCGCCGCTTGAACATGGCGACGCCGATGACGAAGGTGACCAGCACCGGCACGGCGATGACCGCGATCAAGGTGAAGGCGAGGCTGTGGAAGGGCTGCCAGAACCAGGGCAGCGCGGTGATCTGGTTCCAGTCCATGAAATCGGGAATCCCCGGCGTCGACTGGATCTTGGTCGCCGCCGGGCTCGACGCCTCGAGCTTCAGGAACATCGCCATGCAGTAGCCGCCGAGGCCGAAGAACACGCCCTGCCCGAGGCTCAGGATCCCGGCATCGCCCCAGCACAGCACCAGGCCGATCGCAACGAACGCGTAGGTCAGGTATTTGCCGACGAGATTGAGGCGGAAGATGTCGATGCTGAGCGGCAGCACCACCACGATGAGCACCGCGAGCACCAGCAGGCCGAGCAGGTCCTTGCGGTTGAGGAAGCCGAAGCCGGTCATGGTTTCTCCTTTAGCGGCGAACCTTGAGGACGAAGAGGCCCTGCGGCCGCAGCATCAGGACGCCGACCACCGCGAGCAGCGCCAGCACCCGCGCCATGGAGCCGCTCAGGAAGAATTCCATGGTCGATTGCGCCTGCGAGATGGTGAAGGCGGAGGCGATGGTGCCGAGCAGGCTCTGGGCGCCGCCGAAGACGACGACGAGGAAGGTGTCGACGATGTAGAGCTGGCCCGCGCTCGGGCTGGTCGAGCCGATCATGGTGAAGGCGCTCCCGGCGACGCCGGCGATGCCGCAGCCGATACCGAAGGTGTAGCGGTCGACCTTCTCGGTATTGATGCCGACGGCGCCGGCCATCACCCGGTTCTGCACCACGGCGCGCACCTGCCGCCCCCAGCGCGAACGGAAGATCAGCAGATAGACCGCCACCGTGATCAGCACCGTCAGCGTCATCACGAAGATGCCGTTGATCGGGATCTCGATGGTGTCGGTGAGATGCGTCGCGCCCATCATCCAATTCGGCAGATCGACGCCGACCTCGCGTGCGCCGAAGGTGGAGCGATAGGCCTGCTGCAGGATGAGGCTGAGGCCCCAGGTCGCCAGCAGCGTATCGAGCGGCCGGCGGTAAAGGCGGCGGATCAACACCCATTCGACGAACAGTCCGAGCGCGCCCGAGGCGAGAAACGCCACCACCATGGCGACGAAGAAGTAGCCGCCATAAAGCCCGGGGAGATAAGCGGCGAAGAGATGCGAGCAGAGATAGGTCATGTAGGCGCCGAGGATCATGAACTCGCCATGCGCCATGTTGATGACGCCCATCTGCCCGAAAATGATGGCGAGACCCAGCGCCATCAGCACGAAGATCGAGAACAGGATGAGGCCGGCGAAGGCCTGCATCGCGAAGATCGAGCCGAGATCGCTCAGCGAATATCCCATCAGCATGCTGTCGCTCCGCGTCGGAGAAACTGGAGTGCCGCGCCCGGAGGCGCGGCACGCGCGCCCTTGATCACTGATAGCCCTTAGGGAAGGGATTGGGCTCGACCAGATTGGCGGTCTCGTAGATCACGTCGTACTGGCCGTCGGCGCGGGCGCGGCCGATGCGCGTCTTGCTCCAGAGGTGATGGTTCGGGTGAATGCGCACATAGCCTTCGGGAGCGGTCTTCAGCTCGATGCCGGGCGACGCGGCGATCACCTTGTCGGTGTCGAAGCTCTGCGCCTT
>JASHUO010000609.1 GCA_030039975.1 Alphaproteobacteria bacterium | reverse complement strand
CTCAGGCGGGCAGAACGAGGGCGTCGAGTGCGAGCGCGCCCTTGCCCTGCGGCAGCACCAGGAACGGGTTGATGTCGAGGCTCTTGAGGCGCGGCCCCTGCGCCGCGGCAAAGCGCGACAATCGCGCCAGCGCATCGGCCAGCGCGTCGAGATCGGCGGCCGGCTGGCCCCGCATGCCGTGCAGCACCCGCTCCGCGCGCAGCTCCGTGATCATGCGCCGCGCCTCGCTCTCGTCGAAGGGCGCCAGGCGGAAGGTCACGTCCTCCAGCGCTTCGACAAAGATGCCGCCGAGTCCCAGCATGATCACCGGGCCGAACACCGCGTCCCAATGCGCGCCGAGGATGGTTTCGACGCCGCCTGTTACCATCGGCGCCACGAGGCAGCCGAGGCGGCGCGCTTCAGGCGCGGCCTTCGCGATGCGCGCCATCACCTCGTCGAAAGCGCTCCCGACCGCATCCGGCGTCGCCAGATTTAGGGCGACGCCACCGAGGTCGCTTTTGTGCAGAATGTCCGGCGAGACGATCTTGAGCGCCGCCGGCAGGCCCAGCGCCGCGGCCGCCGCTGCTGCCTCGCCGGCGCTTTGCACCACGCGATGCGGCATCACCGGTATGCCGGTGCGAGCGAGAATGGCAAGCGATGCGGCTTCGTCGAGGGGCCCTGCCGGCAGCGGCTCCGGCGCAGGCAGCGTCACCGCCGCTTCGGGCGCGGTATCGAAGCCGCGGCGGAACCGCACCAGTGCGGCGAGCGCGCGCTGCGCATGCGTCGGCTCGTCGAACAGCAGGCAGCCGCCCGCGTCAAGCGCGGCGCGGAATTGCGGCGTGTGATAACAGGAAACCGCCAGCAGCGTCTCGGGATGGCGCTGGCGCAGCCGCGGGAAGGTTTCCATGAAGCGCGGTCCGTTGACCGGCGAACGGCCGACCGATCCCGCGAAACAGGTGACGGCCTGATACTCGCCCGCGGCGAGCGTCATCTCGACGGCGCGCTCCAGCAGCCCAAAATCGCTCACCACCTGGCCGGTGACGTCGATCGGGTTGCGCGTCGCGGCGAATGGCACCATGGCGCGGATGCCGTCCTGCAACGCCTGGGGCGCGGGTGCCACGTCGAGCCCGCCGGCGGCTGCCGCATCGGCCATCAGCACGCCGACGCCGCCCGAGACGGTGATGATCGCGACGCGGTTCCCCGCCGGCAGATCGCGCGTCTGCGCGGCGGCGTAGCCGATGTCGAAGAACTCCTCCATCGTGCTGCAGCGATAGACGCCTTGCTGCCGGAACATCGCGTCGAAGATCTCGTCGGCGCCGGCGAGCGCCGCGGTATGGGAAGCCACCGCGGCAATGCCGGCTTCGGTGCGGCCGACCTTGAGGCAGACCACCGGCTTGCGCCGCGCGCGGGCGCGCGCCAGCGCCGCGGCGAGCTTCCGCCCGTCGCGGCAGCCTTCGATGTACAGCATGATCACGGCGGTTTCGGGATCATCGGCGAGATAGGCGATGCCGTCGGCAACGTCGACATCGCCCTCATTGCCGGTGGTGAGGATGAGGCTGTAGGCGAGGGCGCGGTCCTGCGCTACCTGATAGGCGAGCCCGCCAAAAGCGCCGCTCTGGGTGATGAGGCCGATGCGGCCTTTGGGCGCGAGGCCCGGGCCGAACGCCGGGTGGAAGGTCGCCACCACGCCTTCGGCGAAATTGACGAGGCCCATGCAGTTGGGGCCAAGCAGCCTGAGGCGCGCCGTGCGCGCGACCGCCGTGATCTCCTCCTGCGCGCGCCGCCCCGCCTCGCTCACCTCGGCGAAGCCGGAGCTGAACAGCACCACGGCGCGCACACCCTTCTCGGCGCAGTCGCGCATCGCCCGCAGCACATGCGCCTCCGGCACCGCGATGATGGCGAGGTCGACCGGGCCCGGCACCGCGCCGAGGGCGGGAAAAGCCGGAATGTCGAGAACCGAGGCGGCGCGTGGATTGATCGGATAAAGCTGCCCGCGATAGCCGCTCGCCTTCATGTGGACGAGCGGTATGGCGCCGATCTTGGTGGCGTCGGTCGAGGCGCCGATCACCGCGATCGAAGCGGGCCGGAAGAGGGGGGCAAGGCTTGCGGGGTCAAGGGCGTCGGCGGGCATCGTTCCTCCCGGATTTTGCTTACGAGGGACATACACGAATCCCCGGTCCCGCCGCAAATCCCTGGTTGCGCCGCAAATTTCGCTACTCGCCACCCCCTGGGCCGGCCATACTGGCCGCCAACAAACACGTGGCGTGGCGCCGGCAGCGCCGAAGGGGAGGAGATTCGATGGAGAGCAGCGTGACGGCCGGTGCCCGGCTCGACCGGTTGCCGATTGCCCCGTTCCATTACCGCATCTTCTTCCTCATCGCCGCCGGCATGTTCTTCGACGGCTACGATCTCTACATCCAGGCGCCCGTGCTCGGCGCGACGGTGCAAAGCCATTTTGCCACGCTCGACACGGCGCGCTGGTTCGTCTCGCTCACCTTCGTCGGCATGACCCTCGGCGCGGTTCTGGCGGGCGTGCTCGGCGACCGCTATGGCCGACGCTTTACCTATCAGTTCAACCTCATGCTGTTCGGCATCGCCTCGCTCGCCGCGGCCTTTGCCGTCAACGCCGAGATGCTGAACGCGCTGCGCTTCGTCATGGGCCTCGGGCTCGGCGCCGAGATCGTCGTCGGCTACGGCACCATGACCGAGTTCGTGCCGCCGGCGCGGCGCGGCAAATGGATGGCGTTCATGGCCTTCGTCGTCGTCTCGGGCCTGCCCGTGACCGCGCTCCTCGCCAGCCTGATCATTCCCTCCTATGGCTGGCGGCCGCTTTTCGTCGTCGCCGGCATCGGCGCGATCATCGTCTGGTATCTGCGCAAGAACCTGCCGGAGTCGCCGCGCTGGCTCGAAGCCAATGGCCGCGGCGCCGAGGCCGAGGCGCTGCTGCAGACGATCGAGCGCGAAGTCTCCGCCGGACAGCCGCTGCTGCCGCCGGCGCCGTCGGTCGTCGTGCCGTCTCTGGGCTGGCGCGACCTCGTGGGCCCGAGCCTGTTGCCGCGCATGGTGGTCGGTTGCGTCACCCTCATCACCATCAACACGCTGATCTTCGGCTTCGTCAACTGGATCCCGACCTTCTTCCTGCAGCAGGGGCTCGGCGTCACCAAATCTTTCTGGTACACCTTCGTCATCGATTCCGGCTCGCTCATCGGCTGCGCCATCGGTGCCTTCGGCGCGGACCGGATCGGCCGCCGCCGTTCGATCATCGGCGCTTCGCTCTGGGCGATCCTCTTCGGCGCGATCTATCCCTTCGTCACCGCGCCGGCGCTGGTGCTCGGCGTCGGATTCCTGCTGATGATCGGCATCTATGTGCTGACCGCGATGCTCTACGGCGTCTACACCGCGGAGCTTTTCCCGACCGGGGTGAGGCTGCGCGCCAATGGCATCTGCAATTTCTTCGGCCGCGGCTTCACCGTGTTCACGCCCTTCTTCGTCGTCTCGCTGCTCAAAGCCTATGGCGTGCCCGGTGTGCTCGGCCTGATGATCGGGCTCCTCGTCATCCAGATCGTCGTCGTCGCCCTCTGGGGCATCGAGCCGGCCATGCGCGGCCTCGAGGATCTCGAGCGCGACGGGGGCGCTTCCGGAGCCGTCGAGCCGGTCCGCGCCTGAGTCCGGAAGCCTGGGCGCTGCGCTGCTCGCGAGGGGCGAGATGCTGAGGAGATCGCGGGCCCGCATCCACGATAGCGACGCGAAATACAATGCCACGTCGCTCGTCCTGGCTGCCGACTTGGCCGGGAGCTTCATCTTCGCCGTCGAAGGCGCGCTGAGCGCGATCGCCGGCAACCTCGATCTTCTCGGCATTGCGGTGCTGTCCTTCGCGACCGCGTTGTGCGGTGGCATGGTCCGCGACCTTCTCATCGGCGCGGTGCCGCCCAATGCCATCAGGGATTGGCGCTACTGCGCCGTCGCTTTCGCCGCCGCCGGCCTCACATTTTTGTTGTGGCCCTTTGTCGAGCACGTCCCCAAGCCAATCATCATCGGCCTCGACGCGGCGGGCTTGTCGCTGTTCGCGGTTGCCGGCGCCGAGAAGGCGCTCGATTACGGCATTCAGCCCTTCATCGCCGCGCTGATGGGTGCGATCACCGCCGCCGGCGGCGGCACGATCCGGGACGTGCTGTTGGCGCACGTGCCGGGCGTGCTGCGCGTCGACATCTACGCGACCGCCGCCCTCTTCGGATCCGTCATCGTGGTCTTGGGGCGAGCGCTACGTCTGCCGCCGTTGCCGGTCGCGATCTCCGGCGGGCTCGCCTGTTTCGTGCTGCGCCTGGTTGCCGTGTGGCAGAATTGGCAGTTGCCGCATGCCGGCTGAGCGCGGCCCCGATCAGGCCGGCTTCGCCCGCTCGATCTCAGCGCTGAGCCGGCCGGTCGCCCAGCAATAAAGCATGTAGAAATCGCCCATCAGCGACCAGAGCGGATGGGTGAAGGTGGCGGGCCGGTTGCGCTCGACCGCGGCATGGGCGAGCCAGGCGAAGCCGTAGCCGGCGATGGGCGCGGCGACAAGAAGGCGCCAGCCGCCGCCGGCGACGAAGCCGAGGAGGAGCAGCACGCCGAGCGAGGTGCCGAGATAGTGCAAGGCGCGCGTGCCGGGCCGGCCATGCTCGCGGAGATAGTAGGGCCAGAA
>JASHUO010000608.1 GCA_030039975.1 Alphaproteobacteria bacterium | reverse complement strand
CGGTGCGGGCTTCCGCGGTTGCTGACGCAACCGCTGACGCCCGCCCGCGACAACGCTACGCGTTGCGCGTTGCGAGCGCCGTTATCCGGTCTTCGATTTCGGCGAGGTCGACATGGGCGGCTTCGAGGGTGCAGCCGAGGCAACGGCCTTGGTTGAAGTGGTCGAGGACGTGGCGGGGATAGCGGGTTGAGAGCCAGGCCAGGGTCTTGCGCCCGAGCTCGTCGAGCCGCGCGGTATCGGTGCAGCCGGCGCGCTCGACGAGGTCGCGGAAACGCTGCTCATGTCGCGCGCAGGTGAAGCGGAACTTCTCCATCGCAGACTAACGCATACGATCGCACAAACGCCTCGCGTCCGGCGACGCGATGCGTCGCGGAGCGTTCGTAGCATGAACCCAAAGCATTCCCGAAGGAGCCCGCCATGCCTTTCGACGGCGCTACTCTCACCTATTCCGGCGAAGACGTGCTCGACACCGCTTGTGCGGCGAGCGGCGTCGTTCGCATCGATTACGACACGCTGGAGCGGCACAAGGCCGCGCAGCTGCTCGCGCATCCGCCGGGCTGGAGCTATCGCCATCGCGCGGCGGTAGTGCTGGCACAGGCGGCTGTGCTCGCGGCCGGCGTGGTCCTCTTCATGCTGCTCTCCGGACATGAGGCGGGCCAGGCCGGGCTCGATTGCCTGTTCGGCGCACTGGGTATCGCCGCGCTGCCCTTGCTGGTGCGGGCGCGCGGACCGGCGCGCTGGGTCGAGCGCGACGCGTCCACGCTGGAGGGTGTTCATCCCGAGATCCGCGAGCGCGCGCTGCGCCTCAAAGCGAGGCTGCCCGAAGCCGGCTTCCGCGTCGGCGAGCTGTTCCAGGACCGCATCCTGCTCGACCCCTATCTCGTCATCGATCATCGCGGCGCGACGGCGATCGTGGGGATCTGGGAGGGGGAGAGGGTGATCCTCTGAGTCGTCAGTTGTCAGTTATCAGTGATCAGTCGATCGGCCACTGAAAACTGATAACTGAAAACTGATAACTACCTTACGGCCCTAGCGGTAAAGTCTGCTGGGCGTCGATCAGAAGTGCGAACTGGTAGAGTTTGACGGTCAGGGTCGCGGCGACGGTTACGCTCAGTACGACAGCGACGGCGCCGAGGCCGGCGTTGAGACGCGCCGCAGCGGCGTCCAGCTCCTTCATCACTTTTCGCAGTTCCTGCCGCATCCCAAACATCCCTGCACCCACCAACATGCCAACCCACATGGGTCGTATATCGACACGACCCTTATATTACGACAACGGTTGTTAACGCAGAATTGATCTGCATCAGCCGCACGGCGAAAAATCTGCGGTAGAGAGAGCGCAGAGCCGCGGGGCTTGCCATGGCGCCGCGCGACTCGGAATAGTCGGGCGACGGAGGGGCGGCGGCATGGCGGGTGCGGGATACGACTACATCATCGTGGGCTCGGGCTCGGCCGGCTCGGTGCTGGCGAACCGGCTCTCGGCCGATGCCGGGACCACGGTGCTGCTGCTCGAGGCGGGCGGCTCCGACCGCTCGCTGCTGGTGCGAATGCCGGCCGCGGTCGGCCGGCTCGGCACGCCCCGCTTCAACTGGCAATACGAGACCCTGCCGCAAGCCGCGATGAAGGGAAGGCGCCTCTATTGGCCGCGCGGCAAGGTGCTGGGCGGCTCGAGCTCGATCAATGCCATGGTTTATATCCGCGGCAGTGCCGCGGATTACGATCGCTGGCGCCAGCTCGGCAATGCCGGCTGGAGCTACGAGGATGTGCTGCCCTTCTTCAAACAGGCCGAGCACAATGAGCGAATCGTCGACGGCTTCCACGGCGAAGGCGGGCCGCTCAACGTCGCCGACCGGCCTTACACCAACCCGCTGAGCCACGTCTTCGTCGAGGCGGCGCAGCAGGCGGGCATCCCGCTCAACCCCGATTTCAACGGCGCCGCGCAATATGGCTCTGGCCTCTATCAGGTGACGCAGAAGCGCGGCGCGCGCTGGAGCGCGGCTTCGGCCTATCTGCACCCGGCGGCGGAACGGCCCAATCTGACCCTGCGCACCGAAGCGCAGGCGGTTCATATCCATGTCGAGAAAGGCCGCGCCGTCGGCATCGACTACATCGCCGAGGGCGAGCGCCACACCGTCTGGGCCGAGCGCGAGGTGCTGCTCGCTGCGGGCGCGATCAATTCGCCGCAGCTCCTGCTGCTCTCCGGCATCGGCCCGGCGGAGGAGCTGCGCCGCCTCGGCGTGCCGGTGGTGGCGGATCTGCCGGGAGTCGGCAAGAATCTGCAGGACCACCTCAACGTCAACATCATCCGGCGCACGACGGGCAAAGGGACGCTCGACGGCAAAAGCAGCGGCCTCAGCTCGCTCCTGGTCGCCTTGCAGTTCGCGCTGTTCCACAACGGGCCCGGCACCAGCAACATCGCCGAGGCCGGCGCCTTCGTTTCGAGCCGCAATGATCCGGCGATGCCCGACATCCAGTACCATTTCATCCCGGCGCAGGTGGTGGAGCACGGCCGCCGCAAGCTCGACGGCCATGGCATCACCCTGCACGCGTGCTGTCTCCGGCCGGAGAGCCGCGGCGAGATCCGCCTCGCCGCGGTCGATCCGCTGCATCCGCCGGTGATCGATCCGCGCTATCTCGCCTCGGGCTATGATCTGAAGATCCTGATGGACGGCATCAGGCGCGGGCGCGAGATCCTGGCGGCGCCGGCCTTCCGCCCCTGGCTCGGCGAAGAGCGTCTGCCCGGCGCGGCGCAGAACAGCGATGCCGAGCTCGAAGACTTCATCCGCGCCACGGCCGAGACCGAGTACCACCCCGTCGGCACCTGCAAGATGGGCAGCGATGCGATGGCGGTGGTCGATGAGCAGCTGCGCGTGCGCGGCATCGAAGGGCTGCGCGTCATCGACGCCTCGATCATGCCGACCCTGGTCAGCGGCAACACCAACGCGCCGGTGATCATGATCGCGGAGAAGGGAGCGGAGATGGTTAATAGCTCTCAGCTGTCAGCCGTCAGCTGACAGCTGAGTCGTCAGTTGTCAGTTATCAGTTGTCAGTGCAGGACGCGGCCTAACTGAAAACTGACGACTGAGAACTGACAACTACCTTCTCACCGTCCGCTCCAGCGCTTCGCGAAACTGGGGTGCGGCAATGGCGATCATGCGGCGGGCGCGTTCGGCGAGGGTGAGGCCGCGCAGCTCGGCGACGCCGTATTCGGTGACAATTGCGTCCATGTCGCTGCGCAGCGAGGTGACGGTGGCGTCGGCGAGCCTGGCCACGATGCGGCTCACCGTGCCGCTTTTGGCGGTGGCCGGCAGCGCGATGATCGAGCGGCCGCCCGCAGCCGCCGCGGCGCCGCGCAGGAAATCGACCTGGCCGCCGACCGCGCCGAGATAGACGCCGCCGAGGCTCTCGCCATTGACCTGACCGGTGAGATCGGCCTCGATCGCCGAGTTGATCGCGGTAAAGCGCGGCAATTGCCGCAGCACCTGATGGCCGTGGGTATAAGCGGGCGGCATCAGCTTCAGCGCGGGGTTGCGCTGCGCGAAATCGAAGAGGCGCCGCGTGCCGAAGAGCAACCCGCCGATCGAGACGCCGCGATCGATCGGCTTCAGCGCATTGGTGAGCGCCCCCGCCTCGACCAGCGCCACGACGCCGTCGCCGACCATGCCGGAATGCAGGCCGAGATCGCGATGGCCGGTGAGCGTCGCGAGGATGGCGTCGGGCAGCGCGCCGATGCCGAGCTCGAGCGTCGCGCCGTCCGGCACCAGCGCCGCGACCTGGCGCGCGATCGCCGCCTCCGCCTCGCCCAACGCTGCCGGCCGCAGCACCGCCGGCTCGCGCTCGCTGCGCAGCAGGACATCGATGCGGATGTCGGGCGGCAGCGCAGTGCCCGGCGTCTCCGGCACGTGCGGGTTCCATTCGGCGATCACCACGCGGGCGCGGCGCGCCGCTTCGAGCTGATAATCGACGCCCATGCCGAGAAAGAAGCGTCCGGGCGCGCCGCCGAGCAGCAGCAGCACGACATCGGCGGGACAGCGGCCTTCGGCGAACAGCGCCGGCAGCGCCGAGTAATGCGCGGGCAGGATGTCGAGCAGCCCGGCGCGCGCCAGCGCCTGGTTGCTGCCGCTCGCGGCATAGGCGGTGAAGGCGAGATGGTCGCCATGCTCGGGCCGGAAGGTGCCGGCGAAGCTCGGGCCGAGAAAGACGCGGCAGCCGCCGAGCGTCGCGCGCTGCTGCGCCAGCGCTTCGGTGAGAGCGAGCGGCTCGCCGCAGCCCTGGCCGATGATCACGGTATCGCCGGGGCGGATCCAGCGCGCGAGGTCGAGAGTCTCCGGGGCGATCTCCTGGGTCATGGAAGCGCAGGGTAGCGGCCT
>JASHUO010000607.1 GCA_030039975.1 Alphaproteobacteria bacterium | reverse complement strand
CAATCCGCAAGAGAACCGGCCGCCCTTGCGCAAATACGAGCAGGCGCGGGTGCTGGGCGGCGGCTCTTCGATCAACGGCCAGCTCGCCAATCGCGGCGCGCCCAGCGACTATGCCGAATGGGAAGCGCGCGGCGCGGCGGGATGGGGCTGGCGCGACGTGCTGCCCTATTTCAAGAAAGTCGAGCGCGACCTCGATTTCGACGGGCCGCTCCACGGCAAAGACGGCCGCATTCCGGTGCGCCGCATCTTTCCCGATCTCTGGAACGGCCATGCCAAGGCCGCGGCTGCCGCTTTCGCCGCGGCGGGCTTCGAGTACCTGCCGGACCAGAATGGCGAGTTCAAGGACGGCTATTTCCCGATCACCATCTCCAACGCCTATGACCGGCGCGTTTCGGCGGCGATCGGCTATCTCGATCCCGCGACGCGGCTCCGGTCCAACCTCGCGATCTCGACGCAAACCGTGGTGACCGGGCTGCTGCTCGAAGACGCGCGCTGCGTCGGCGTCACCGCGCTGGTCGCGGGGCGAGCGCAGGAGTTCCGCGGCCGCGAAGTGATCCTGTGCTCGGGCGCGATTCATTCGCCGGCGCATCTGCTGCGCGCCGGCATCGGCCCGGCCGGGCATTTGCGCGATCTCGGCATTCCAATCGTCGCGGCGCTGCCCGGGGTCGGCCAGGGCTTGATGGACCATCCCTCGATCTCGCTCTCCGCCTTCGTCAAGCCCGAGGCGCGGCTCAACGGGCTGACGCGCCGCCACATCCTGGTGGGGCTGCGCTATTCCTCGGGCATGGGCGGCGCGCCGGCCGGCGACATGTTCCTGGTGGCGGTCAACAAATCCGCCTGGCATGCCGTCGGCGAGCAGATCGGCTCGCTGCTGCTCGCGGTCTACAAGACCTATTCCGAGAGCGGCCAGGTCAGGCTCGCCGCTGCGGATTGGCGGCGCGAGCCGATCGTCGAGTTCAACCTGCTCAGCGACCGGCGCGATCTCGAGCGGCTGATGGACGCCTTCCGCCGCGCCGGCAGAATGCAGCAGAGCCCGGCGCTGCAGGGGGTGACTTCCGATCCCTTCCCGGCGAGCTACAGCGAGCGCGTCAAGAAAGTCGGCGAGGTCACGCCGCGCAATCGCCTGATCACGGCGGCGCTGGCGCGCCTTCTCGACGGACCCGCGGCGCTGCGGCGTGCGCTCATCGACAAGGTCATCGTCGAAGGCTTCCGCTTCGACGAGCTGATGCGCGATGACGACGCGCTGGAAGCTTTCACGCGCCGCGCCGCGATCGGCGTCTGGCATGCCTCCTGCACCTGCCGCATGGGCCGCGAGGACGATCCCATGGCGGTGACCGACACGGCGGGCCGCGTGCGCGGCGTCGCGGGACTGCGCGTCGTCGATGCGTCGCTGTTTCCGGTCGTGCCTTGCGCCAACACCAATTTCCCAACCTTGATGACGGCGGAGAAGATTGCGGAGGCGGTGTTGGCGGAGCGGTGAGAACCCTCACCCTCCCATGGCTTCGCCATGGGTCCCTCCCGCTCACGCAAGCGGGAATGATGGGTGGGAAGAAGACCCTTGTCAGCCGTTACGATTACTACCGAGTGGTTCTGCCAGTCCGATGAGAAGTCCTTCGGGGCCGCGGATGTAGCAGAGCCGATACGAGTCCTCGTACTGAACCACTTCGCCGACGAGCTGCGCACCGTGCTTGCGGAGTCTGGTGAATGTGTCGTCGATGTCGCTCACTGTGAACATAGCACGCAGGTAGCCGAGGGCGTTCACCGGGGCGTTGCGGTGATCGGCGACTACAGACGGGGTGAGGAAACGCGAGAGCTCGAGGCGGCTGTGGCCGTCAGGAGTGACCATCATGGCGATCTCGACGCGCTGATGACCCAGTCCAGTGACGCGTCCGGCCCATTCTCCTTCAACCATGGCTCGCCCCTCAAGCGTCAGGCCAAGCTCGGTGAAAAAAGAGATGGCATCATCGAGAGATTCCACCACGATGCCGACATTGTCCATTCGTAGCAATTTATTTTTAGTCACTTCCGCGACCTCCCGCGACCAGCCGGACCATGCCCGCTATCTGGCGGGAAGCAAACCTTCATCAGCTGCCGTTCGCTTCCGCGCCTGCGATGCTTATTACCCGCCCGTGCGGCTCATGCCGATTGAGCGAGGGGTCAGAAGTGTGGAGCTCCTCCCCCTTAAGATATACCCCCTCCCGCAAGCGGGAGACGGGACTCCGGCGGATCTTCGCGAGGCTAGACTTCGATCTTCGAGAATAAATAGGCGCCGATCGCGAGCAGGATTGCGGCGAGGCCGAGGACGACCGCGAAATCGGTCGCGGCGCCGAAGGCGAAGCCGCCGCTGAGTGCGCCGCGCAGGCCGTCGACGCCGTAGCTGAGCGGGTTGAGCCGCACGGCGAGCCGCACCGCCCCCGGCAGGTCCGGCAGCGGGAAGAGGGCGCTCGAGAAGAAGAAGAGCGGCAGCACGATGAAGTTCATGATCAGCTGAAAGCCCTGCATGTCCTGCAATACCGAGCCGAAGGCGGTGCCGATCGCCGTGCACATGACCGCGATCAGCGCCATGAAGACCAGCGCCAGCGGCAGCAGCAGCGGGTGCGCCGGCCGGAATCCGGCCGCAAGGCAGACGAGAAAGACGATGCTGCCTTGGATCAGCGCCACCGTCGCAGCGCCGAGGGTCCGCCCGAGCACGATCTCGAGACGCGACACCGGCGCGACCAGCGTTTCCCTGAGAAAGCCGAATTGCCGGTCAAAGACGATCTCGATGCCGCTGAAGACGGCGGTGAACAGGATGCCCATGGTGATGATGCCCGGCGCCAGGAACTGCACATAGTCGCCGCGGCCGGCGCGGGCAAAGGTCGGGCCAAGCCCGAAACCGAGCGCGAGCAGGAAAAGAACCGGCTGGCCGAGCGAGCCGATCATGCGGGCGCGCGAGCGGAAATACCGCCTCAATTGCCGCAGCCACAGGATGAAGACGGCACTCAACGGCGGCCGCGCCACGCTTGACGCATCATGCGCATGCGGTCGACGGGTGCTGCCTCGGTTTCGCGGATGCTGTGCCCGGTCAGCGTGATGAACGCATCCTCGAGGGTGCGGCCACCGGTCTGCTGCCGGAGTGCGGCGGCGGTGCCCTCGGCGACGATCCGGCCGTGGTCGACGATCGCGATGCGGTCGGCAACGCGCTCGGCTTCCTCCATGTAGTGTGTGGTGAAAAACACCGTCACCTGCTCGTCGCGGCACAGCCCGCGGATGAATTCCCAGATCTGATTGCGGGTCTGGGGGTCGAGGCCGCTGGTCGGCTCATCGAGGAACAGGACGCGCGGCCGGTGCAGCAGGGCGCGGGCGATTTCGAGCCGGCGCTTCATCCCGCCCGAAAAGCGCTTGACGTAGTCGTCGCGACGGTCCCACAGCCCGACGAAGCGCAACAGCGCCTCGACGCGCGCGCGGCGCTCGGCCCGCGGCACACGGTAGAGGACACCGTGCAACTCCATGTTCTCGGCCGCGGTCAGCTCGTCGTCGAGGCTCGGATCCTGGAATACGATGCCGAAGGCGCGGCG
>JASHUO010000606.1 GCA_030039975.1 Alphaproteobacteria bacterium | reverse complement strand
TCGTGGAGGTGTTGCAAGAGGAACGACTCCTTTAGCTCGCCCCGCTGCAACTGCTCCGCTTCCCCGTACCCCGTTCGGGAGTTGAACTGGCCCGGGGCGGGCGACCGGCTCGACGCTCTCTGCTGCAGCATTTCCTTCGTGGTGACCCGCTTGTAGCGGACGTCCTTGCCCAGCAGGCGGCTCAGAACCTGCGCGATCTCATCCTGCGTGTACTCTTTCGGCCCGAACAGCGGGTAGACTTTGCCGCCGTGCAGGGCCGGGTCCTCGAGGATCCCCGCGATGACGCGGGCCTGGTCCTCCGCCGCAACCGGGGCATGCTTGCCCGACCCGAGCGGCGAGGTGAGTGTCCCCGCCTTGATCGCGGCGGCGTTGTATAGAAGCCACTCGGCGAAAAAAGTCGGGCGCAGGTGTGTGACGGCGATCCCCGACCAGTCGAACACGCGCTCGGCGACCCAGTGATCCCGGGCGGCTTTGCTCCGAGCGTTTTCTCGGGCGGAGATTTGCGACATGTTCACGACCGCCTCGACCCCGGCCTCCTTGGCTGCCTGGGCGAAGTAGGCCGTAGCCTGAATGATCCCGGGGCGGATTGGGTAGACGAAGTACGCCCGCCGCACGCCCTTTGTTGCCGCCCGCATCGCGTCCGGGTCGAGATAGTCTCCGGGGACCACCTCCACGCCCCTGTCTTCCAGCCGTTTTGAGCGGTCGTCCAGGCGGTGAACGAGGGCTCGGACTTGGTGGCCTCTTTGCAGCAATTGCTCGATCGCGTACCCGCCGGTGTCACCCGTCGCACCGGTGATCAGGATCTTTCCCGTGCTCATCTGGCAGTCTCCGTGAAAATGGTCTAAGATGTCAGTTGACATCCAAGTTAAGTACGCCAACTTAGATGTCAAGTGAAATCCAATTGGCTTTTGCCGGAGGAGGTGGGATGAGGAAATCGAGGGAAGAGGCCGCCGAGACTCGCAAGCGCATCGTCCGGGCAGCCGCGCGCGAGTTCCGGGAGCGGGGGATCGTGGCCACCGGGCTGGCCGACCTGATGAAGGCCGCCGGGCTGACCCATGGCGGGTTCTACAAGCACTTCGGGTCGAAGGACCAGCTCGTCGCGGAGGCCACCGTCTCGGCCATGGACAGCATCCTCGAGGAGCTGGCCGCTCACCCGACCGTCAACTCCGCCGTGGCAGGGTATCTCTCGACCCGCCACCGGGACAATCCGGCCTCCGGCTGTCCGCTCGCCGCGATCGGGGGCGAACTTGCCCGGTCCGACAAGAAGACGCGCGCAGCAGCGACGGCGGGCTTTGTAAGGCTTGTGGATATCCTAGCGGGGAAGGCCCGCACCGCCGATGTCCGGCGGCAAGCTCTGGTTTCGGCGGTGACGATGATCGGCGCGGTGACGATGTCGCGCGTGGTGAGCGATCCCAAGCTGTCGGCTGAGATCCTAGGCGCGGCAGGGAAAAATCTAATGGCGGATAAACCGTGACGGTTCGTCAGGTAGCGTTATGCACCGCAACAAGATCGGCGCTGGATCAGGTCAGCAGCGGCGTCATGCCCGGCTCGGCCTTGGCCATCGCCCGCCGATAGGCCGGGCGCGCGCCGATCCGCGCAAGGTAGCCCCGCAGATTGGGATAGCCGTCGATCGATGTGCGGCGGAACGCCCGGCTGGTGGTCAAGCAATAGACCATCATGATGTCGGCGGTGGTCAGGTTCGCGCCGCCGAAGAACGGGGCCTGGCCGAGCCTTGCCTCAACCATCGCCCAACTCCGCCGGCTGCGATCCGCGACGAAGACCGAGGTGGGATTGCCTTCGCCGCCGCCAGCCAGCACCAGCTGCATCATCAGCGTGGTCATGAAGGTGCCGTTGGACCAGTGAAACCAGAACCGGTGGTCGGCGAAATCCGGATCCTCGGGCCCAGGCGCGAGCCGCGCGCCGTCATAACGCGCGCAGAGGTAGTCGCAGATTGCGCCGCTCTCGCCCAGCACGAGGTCGCCGTCGGTAATCACCGGCGCGATACCCATCGGATGCAGCGCCTTGTAGTCGTCCGGCGCGAGCCGGTTGTCCGCTCTCCGCTCATAGCGTTTGAGCGCGTAGTCGATCTCCAGCTCCTCGCATAGCCAAACAATGCGTTCGGATTGGGAGATTCCCAGGTGATGGATTGTCAGCATGTCGGGTGCCGCCCTCCTCGAGCGTAGGCCCCCGAACCCTAAGCCATGTCCGATCGGGCCGGAAGCCGTCTGTGTTGTTCTCTATTGAAGACGGCTGTTTTTGATTGAAGCGACCAGGCGGCGCCGGTAGCATACTCGCAATCACCGTCAATGCTTGAAGATCGACGGGGATGGGAGGAGTTGTGTCTAGGCGCGTTGCTCAGCGCGACAAGGACTCGCCGGAACAGGTCGCGGCTTCCGGGCGGTCCCCGGTCACGCAGATCGGTCCCTTGGGCAAGCCGGTCGGCGCGGTTGTCGCCGCGGCAAAAGTTCTCCGGGCGCTGCATGCGTCCGAGCGCCCGCTGAACGCGAGCGAGGTCGCTCGTTCCGCCGGCCTCCATCGCGGGACGGCCTACAACATTCTGCGGACGCTGCAAGCCGCGGGCTTTGTCGGCTATGACGAGGCGACCCGCACCTACGCGGTCAGTTTGAACATTCTCGAGCTGGCGTATGGGGTGTTGCGGCGCAGCGGTTTGATCGACATCGCGCGCCCGCTGATGCATGCGGTGTCCGATGCCCATGGCGTATCGGTCTACTTGTCCAAAGTGTCGCCGCCCTCATCGCTGCTGCTGTTGGATTGGGTTGGCGTCGCGCTGCATCCTGATCCGCACGTCACGGTCGGACGGCAGTATCGCAGCCCCGGCGGTGCGTCGGGCGTGGTTATCGCCGCCTTCGCCGGGAACAGCGAAGAGGAGATGGCGGCGGCGTTTTCGCAGGTCCACTGGTACGAGAAGCCCGCCTTTCAGGATTTCTTGACGCGGGTCAAAGAAACCAAGCAATCCGGGTTTGCGGTGGATCACGGCACGATGTTCCGCGGTGTCACGCTCGTGTCGGTGCCGATCTTGTCGCGCTCATGGGAGTTGTTGCTGATCCTGACGGCGGCAGGACACTCGCATGATCTCGACGACGCCGCTGTGGGAGCGCTGAGCCGCGCCCTGCAATCCGCCGCGGCCCGACTGTCCGACAGTTTGCCGTTGCTGCGGCTCGGATAGTCACCGCGCTCGGAGGAGCTGGCACGGCGTATGCGGTAGGCAGGAGACGGGAGAACGGGGTGGTTGCGTTGCAAGCTGTCATGCACAAAGCGCCATCGACGGCAAGCACCGATTTCGACGCCGTCGTCATCGGCGCCGGCGTCTCCGGCCTCTATCAGCTCTACAGGCTGCGGGAGCTCGGACTCAAGGTGCGGGTCTTCGAAGCCGGCACCGGCGTCGGCGGCACCTGGTATTGGAACCGCTATCCCGGAGCGCGCTTCGACTCCGAGAGCTGGACCTACGGCTATTCCTTCTCGCAAGAATTGCTCGACGAATGGGACTGGGCGGAGCATTTCGCCGGGCAGCCGGAGACCGAACGCTATCTGAACTACGTCGCCGACAAGTTCGACCTGCGCCGCGACATCCAGTTCAACAGCCGGGTGACCGCCGCGCACTATCGGGAAGACACGCGGCGCTGGGATATCCTGCTCGACGATGGCCGGCGCTACGCCACGCGCCTCTTGGTCACCGCCGTCGGCATCCTCTCGGCGGCGACGCTGCCGACCATTCGCGGCCTTGAGATGTTCCGAGGCCAGTCCTGCCACACTCATTATTGGCCCCAGGAGCCGGTCCGGTTCGACGGCAAACGGGTCGCGGTGATCGGCACCGGGGCGACCGGCGTCCAGACCATCACGGAAGTCGCCAAGACGGCCGGCCATCTGAGTGTGTTCCAGCGTACCCCGCAATGGTGCGCGCCCTTGCACAACAGCAAGATCGGCCAGGAGGAGATGGGTCGGATCCGGGCCAATTACGCCCAGATCTTCGCGCGCTGCCAGGAAACTTACGGCTGCTTCATCCACACGGCCGACCCGCGTGGCACGTTCGAGGTGACGGCGGAAGAGCGCGAGGCTTTCTGGGAAAAGCTTTACAGCGAGCCGGGCTTTGGCATCTGGATGGGCAATTTCCGCGACGTACTGATGGATCGGGAGGCCAACAAACTGATCTCGGACTTCGTGGCGCGCAAAATCCGCCGACGGGTCAAGGACCTCACAGTCGCCGAAAAACTCATTCCGAAGAATCACGGCTTCGGCACACGTCGCGTGCCGCTCGAAAGCGGCTATTTCGAGGTCTACAACCAGCCCAACGTCGAGCTGATCGACATCAACGAAACCCCGATCGAGCGCATCACCCCGACCGGGATCAAGACCACCGCGGCCGAGTATCAATTCGACATCATCATCTACGCGACGGGCTTTGATGCGATCACCGGAGCCTTCGACCGCATCGACATCCGCGGGGTCGATGGCGTGTCGCTGAAGGAGAAATGGCAAGACCGGCCGCAGACTTTTCTCGGCATGCTGGTGGACGGTTTTCCCAACATGTTCATGGTGTTGGGGCCACATGCCGGGCTCGGCAATATTCCACGCGCCGTCGAGTACAATGCGGACTGGGTCACCGGGCTGATCCGCTTCGCCCGCGAGCGCGGCTTCACCCGCATCGAGGCCACTGCGGCGGGTGCGACCGCCTGGACTGATCATGTGATCGCCGCGAGCGAGGGCCTGCTCTTTACCGAAATCGATTCGTGGATGACGGGCATCAACCGAAATGTCGAAGGCAAACACGTCCGCAGGATCATGCGCTACAGCGGCGGCCACCCGGCATTCCGCCAGCGCTGCGACGCGGTGGCCGCGGAGGGCTACCGGGAATTGGCGCTGACTTAGGCGCGACAGGACAAACGACGGAGAGCGCGATGGATGTCGGCATGATGATGGTGTTCACCAGCTACGGCTGGGACGACTGCTCCGACGCACGGGTCTGGGACGAGGAGATCCGGCTGGCGCGGCTTGCCGCGGATCTGGGCTTCGACTGTCTGTGGTCGGCCGAGCACCACTTCAATGACTATTCGTTCGTGCCGGACAATCTCCAGCTGATGACCTATCTCGCCGCGCAGTGCCCCGACGTCGACCTGGGTACCGCCGCTGTCATCCTGCCGTGGCACGATCCGCTGCGCGTCGCCGAGCAGGCGGCGGTGGTCGACCTGCTGAGCAAGGGCCGGCTGCGCCTCGGTTTCGGCCGCGGCTTGGCGCGGCGCGAGTTCGCCGCCTTCCGTCTCAGCATGGACGAGTCCCGCGAGCGCTTCGACGAGGCGGCGCCAATGATCGTCAATGCGCTGAAGACCGGGTTCATCGAGGGCGACGGAAAGTTCTACCGGCAACCGCGCATCGAGATTCGGCCGCGACCGATGCATTCGTTCGATGGGCGCATCTATGCCGTGGCATCGAGCGCAGACTCAATCGAGTCGGCGGCCAAGCTCGGCGCCCATATTGTCATGTTCGCGGACCGTCCCTGGGAGATGCGGGTGCCGGGGATCGAACACGGCCGCGAGCTGCATCGCAAATATCACGGCACCGAGCCGCCGCGGATCATGCTCACCGAATTCTGCGTGTGCGGCACCAACCTCGCGGAGACCGAGGAAGAAGCGCGCCGGTATCAGGGAAAATTCGTCGAGAGCAACTTCTATCATTACGAATTTCTCGGTGAGCACTTCAAAACGGTGAAGGGTTACGACGCCTATCAGCAGAAAGCGGAAATCGCGCGCAAAGGCGGCCTGGAAGGAGCGGTGGCCGGCTTCATGCAAGCGGCCAGCTGGGGCACCCCGGACAAGATTCTGCGCGGGCTCGAAGAGCGTCGCAAGATCCTCGGCGATTTCGAACTCAATGTTGCCTTTCGCTTCGGCGGCACGCCGTACGAAGTTTCGGAGCGCGGCCTCCGGCTGTTTGCGAAGGAAGTGTTGCCGGTGCTCAAAGCACAATCGGCCGCCAAGGTCCCGGATGCTGCCGAATGAGACGCAGGGTTCGGGGAGCGGAAAACGCCGTGGCAAGGGCCGCGATCGGCACTGTGGGACCGGCGGCGGCAGTCATAGGCTTCAGACATCGATGGAGACCCTGAATGTCGGCCCCCCGTTCGACAGTTGAGAAATTTGACGCGATCATCGTCGGCGCCGGCGTCGGCGGCCTCTACGCGATCCATCGTCTGCGCAGCCTCGGGCTCAACGTGCGCGCCTTCGAAGCCGGGGGCGGGGTTGGCGGCACCTGGTACTGGAACCGCTATCCGGGGTGCCGCTGCGACGTCGAAAGCCTGGAATACTCGTATTCCTTTTCCGGCGAGCTGCAACAGGAATGGCGTTGGCCGGAGCGCTACGGCACGCAGCCCGAGATCCTGCGTTACATCAATCATGTGGCTGACCGCTTCGACCTTCGGCGCGAGATCGAGTTCAACACCCGGGTCAAGCAGGCGGTCTTCGACAGCAAGACGAACACCTGGACGGTGACCACCGATAGAGGGAAGATCGCCACCGCTCGATTTTGCATCATGGCGACGGGCAATCTTTCGACAC